>NZ_JBSRUB010000024.1:0-79326 GCF_055129545.1 Acidiluteibacter sp.
AAAATCAATAGAAGACTTCAATAGAATAATCGAATTAGACAGTTTAAATGAGTCTGCATATACTTCCAGAGGTATAGCGAAATCTAAAAATAATGTTTACAAACTTTATTCAGACTCAATAGGTTCAGTTTCTTTTTTAAAATATTTCCGAGTATCGTTTTCTAACAATTCGACAATAATACTTGACACAAAAGGAGCTATTGATGATTTTTCTAAAGCAATAGAAATAAACCCAAAGTATGCTTTTGCATATTATAATCGAGCAAAAATAAATAGTGAATTAGACTTATCAGAAAACGCACTTTCGGACATTAATACTGCTATTAAACTGGACGGAAAAAGTGATTACTATTTAACCAGAGCATTGATTTACAAAGACAATAAAGACACAAAAAAATCACTAAGTGACTTTAACAAAGCAATTGAAATTAATCCTGAAAATGCATTTGCATATGTTAACAGAGGCTATCTGAAACGTGAACAATTAGACGACAAGGTTGGCTCAAAAAAAGATTTGGAAAAGGCTGAAGAACTAGGAATACCGATAGATTAAAAAACAACAAGGGCTAACAATCTCTATATTTCATTATGTTTTAGTTTTCTTATTTTTGACTAAAGCCAAAAACAAAACGAAAACATAGAGTTGTCGTTGTGTGTCATTAGAGAATTATGAACTTAGAAATTAATCAGAGGCAAAACCGAGAGTTATTGGAAGAGCACGCTAAGTCTTCTTTTAATTTTGGACTGATAGGAAAAAGTGAATTATATATTGCTGTTTCCTTTCTTCTTATTGGTGTTTTTATATCAATACTGAATGAATCGAATAGATTTATAGGATTACCATTTATAGCAATTGGAATATTCGAGATAATCAAATATCCAACTGGAGAAAAAAGATGGGTAAGAAAAAAAGAAAAGGAAAAAATATTCAACAAGGATATTCAATTTGAAATAGTAAATGACACCTTAAAAATCACTTACGACAAGGCACCTAAAACATATAGCTTTGCACAAATTCGAAAATGTCTAATTTCTGAAACAGGCATTCTATTTAAAATCTCGTTAAGTGAATACTATTATATTTCTTTTAAAGCATTAAGTAGTGAAATAGAGCAAGAAGACCTAATCAATCATTTGAAAAAAGAATTTGAAGAGGGGAAAATAAAAGTAAATCGAGTAAACAAAAACGAAATTAATTGACCAAAGAATATCGAAATATTACAGCTGAAGAAGTTTTCTTTATCTTTAAAGAAGAACATAGGATTTGTAGTCCTCTTGACCCTGAAGCTGATCCTGAAGCTATTTTAACAATGGATTCCTCTATTGAAGATTGGCGGGACTCTATGGATTTATTAAATTGGGAAAAACTTAGTCAGTATTTAAATAAAGAATTTGAAATCAGTCCAAATAAGGAAGATTGGATGAATGCTTTTTGTCCAGAAAATGAAAAAACCATTAGGAATGTCTGCGAACTGATTTCACAACACGCAAAACTTGAAGTAGTAAAACCAATCAAACTATTTGGAAAGGACTGTCTTTCGGCATCTCTTTTCAGGTCAATTGAAAAGAACTTATCAAATAGAGGTGTTGACACAAGCAACTTGAAACCTTCTTCTAAAATTGAACCTTTTCTAAAATCAAATTTCGGAGAATTTGTAGAACAGATTAACAAGAATTTTACTGGTGTAATTCCTGAAATAAAAATGGGGAAAACAAAACTCGACAAGGTTAATGGATATTCTTGGCTTCTTTTTGCTATCACATTAATTGCTTTTTTCATATGGAATTCTATTTGGCTTATACCAGTTGTCTCTTTTATGGTAGCCTTTACTACAGGATATTTTAGCAATAAAGAATTTAATTCAAAAGACGGAATGATGACAATTCCAGAAATAGAAACTTTTAGAGACTTAATAGAACGGATAATAAAAGAAAAATACGCCACACAACAACACCTATAGTTAATGCAGGTTTTGGAAGTAAATTGAAAGTTCAGAGCAATTAATGAAAACCGCTAAACCTTTGGTTTAGCTTTTAAAAATGAAAAGATAAAAACAAAACACAAAGCTTTAGCTACGTGCAAATTTGAAAACTCCGCTTTTCAAATCCTGCACTAACCATAGCTAAACGTTAGCGTGCATTCCAGAAATCCATGAGAAGCTTACTTATTAAATACACTATCCTTTTATTTTCGCTGCTCTCTATTCAGTTTTTAATAATTCAGATTACACTACCAAAATATTCAATAGATTTAAGTAATTCTAATTTCCCTTTCAGTGGCTTTTTCCTTTTTCTTACATTAATTTGTGTCTTCATTTTATTTCAAAAAGCCTTACTAAAAACTAATAATTTTAGCATATTAAAACTTGTATTTTTTAGCTATTTAAGCTGCCTATTCGCTGAAGCCATATTCCAGATAATGAGGCTTACTTGTTTTCACAACTATGACTTTAAAGAGAGTTTATATTATATTTCTATTGGAGTAATAGGAGTTCCAATTATGGGAGCAATCTTAGCATTTTTTACCTCATTTCAGATTAAAACTAAAAAGACAGGGTTTTTAATCCTGTACATCTTTATCTTCCTTGTTTCTGTAAGTGGTTTAACAAAATTATTTCCAAACTTATTTAGCTTCTAATTAATGAATTGACCAATTACAAGACTCAATCTTGGCTACTTAGAATGATTTATTACATAACTCGAGCACATGACTTACTGACTTTTTCTAATTTATCATAGTAGATTTTGAGCAGCCAAGATCAGCTTTTCAACTTGGCAACTTACAATACCCAACTCGCCTATCAGTCTGATTGACAACCTAAATCGAGGTTAATAGATGAGGGAAAAGTCTCATTACCAATAACGCTCGCCAATCGAGTAGATGGCTCTGACTAATCCCGATAGCTATCAGGAAGCCGGAGTTCATACTAAAGCAGGCACAGTAAACGCCTCTCACACCGCTTTACCCTTCGACTAAACCTCACAGTTAGCAACCTTGCAATTTGCTTTACTTCCAATCACATCCTGGCCCGAGCAAATCGGGAACTCTAGCGCATAAGAAACTTATCCGCCAAAAGGGCGGACAGGCTACCCTTTGAATGGTTTCTGAGCCTGCCGTAGCATTAAATTCAATTTTTAAAAAGAACTTATTTAAATTTACCATTCAAGCCACACACAACACCCAAGAAAACATGCCCTTGGAGACACGTTTATTAGCCTGAGGCGTTACCAATTATATCTCCCCATATCACGAAATGAGATTAATTTCTTTAGCTAACGTGAAAGTTTTGAGTGGATATTAGAAACAAAAAAATGACGTTTGTAAGAATTTGATATAAGAATCTCAATTGACGAAAAATGAATTTCACTCCTTACATCTCTGATAAAACAATTGCTGTTCTTCCATTTGTGAACATGAGTTCTGATTTGGAGAATGAGTACTTCAGTGATGGCATCACAGAAGAGATTATCAATGCCTTGGCTAAGATTGGTGGGCTCAAGGTTACGTCTCGAACGTCTGTATTCTATTTCAAAGGCAAGAATATTCCCATCACGGAAATAGGAAAGCAACTGAATGTTTCTACGGTTTTGGAAGGCAGTGTGCGCTTGTCGGGCAAAGCAATTCGCATTACCGCGCAGTTGATTGATGCCGCTGAGGATTTCCACTTTTGGTCCGAGACATGGGATAGACAGCTGGATGACATCTTTGAAATACAAGATGAAGTGGCCATGGCGGTTGCTGAAAAGACACGCGAGCATATCGGCCATTTTAAAATTGAAGAAGTTTCTAAGAAAAAACAAACAACCATCAGTGCATATGAGCTGTATTTGAAAAGCAAATCCAATTTCTACAAATTTCAAAAGCATGATATTCTCATAGCCATTGATCAAATAAAGGAAGCCATAGAACGTGGTGCTTCTTGCCCCTTTTACCATGCTTCCGAAGCCATCTATTATGGGTATTTAGGGTTGATTAATGCGATTCCATCACACGAGGCTTTTGCCATTTCAAAAGCCGCAGCAGAAAAAGCAATTCTCCTTGACGCAACGGACGCTGAGGCAAATTACTCCATGGGCATGGTTAGCTATTTTTTTGAGAAAGATTTAGATAAAGCGCAAACTTTTCTCGACTTGGCGTTAAAATATCGACCGAATTATGTTAACGCACTTTTGGGTGGATCTGTAATAGATGTTTTAACAAACAGTCCGAAAAGGGCCATTGCTCGAGTAAAAAAGGCGATTGAAATAGATCCCCTATCTCCTACTAACATCTATTATCATGCGGCTGCTTTGCTTCGACTGGGGAGGTATAAGGAGGCATTAGTTGAGATAAACGCGATGTTGGCGCAACTGCCGCATCACACCAATGGCTATTGTTTGAAGGGCAACATTTTAACCCGTCTTAAAAAATACAATGAGGCGATTGAGCATTATAAAATGGTTCCCATTTCACCAGAAAAAACTGAAATGTATTCTGCTGGTATGGGCATTGTCTACGCCACCAAAGGAGATTTTGCCAATGCAGAAGCGTTTCTGTTAAAAACTAAACAGGCCGCTCAAAATTTTCATTTGGCATCAGAAGAAAATGCTGAAGTAATCATCAACATCTATTTGGGCAATATTGATTTGGCATTTGAAGATATTTCGAACGACCTGAAAGCAAACAAGTACTATCTTAACTTCTACAAAGAAAATCCGGCTTTCAATCTACTTTTAAATGACCCTAGATATAAAATCTTTGATAAGGTATTCAAAACAAAAGGAACTAAACAGGAAAGAGAGCAAGTAAGTAAAACTGAACGCTTGTCGGGGATGAGCAAAAAAAAGGCATTACTCGAAGAAGGCAATGTTGAGAGCTATCGCAAAAAATTGCTTCAATTTATGACTGACGAGGCGCCTTACTTAAGTCCAGATGTATCGCTGCGCTCCTTGGCTGGGATGATAGACCTACAGCCGAATCAACTTTCGTGGTTGCTCAATGTAAGCCTTGGCAAAAACTTCAACGAATTTATTAATCGGTATCGCGTTGAAACCTTTAAAGCTTTGGCGAAAGATCCGGCCAACTATAATATCACGGTTTTAGGCTTGGCGTACAACAGTGGTTTCAACTCCAAAACAGTATTCAATACCTACTTCAAAAGAGAGACAGGGTTAACACCCAAAGAGTTTCTTAAAGGAGAGTAACTTCCCGCTTCCAAAACCTCATTCAGTTCCGATTTATAATTCCGAACAAGCTTCATCGAAATCCGAACCTCCCAGGAATTTCCTCTCCCTACTTTTGTTCCCGTAAATCAACTGGATCCCAACTCCTAAACAACCCTGGATCTTGGTTTTATAATCAACATTACATGTATCGAGTATGAAAAATCGAATTAAAAGTAAAGTATTTGGCAATTTAACCATTGGCGGAATCCTGTCTCTCATGGTCTTAACAGGCTGTGCGAAGGATTTGATTTTCATCCCCTCTACGATTCAGAAAGTGCTTGATAAAGGCATTGAAAGTGGATTTGACGGCACCATTGTATTTGTCAATCAAGCTGAAAAATCTTCGTTTTACAGTGCTGGATGGAAGAATAGAGAAAACTTGATTCCTGCTAACCCGCACTCCTTATTTAAAATTGCAAGCATTAGTAAATTATACATTGCCGCTGCAACTAGCAAACTAATTGCCAATCATTCTTTGTATTTAGATAATACGCTGACGGATCTTTTACCTGATCTTGCTGAAAGCATCGAATATTCTGATGAGATTACCTTACGAATGTTGCTACAACATCGCAGTGGCATATCTGATTTCGCTGATCACCCCGATTATCCATGGAACAATCCGTTCAAGGTCAACAGTGAAGTCTACGACCTAGTTCTAGATCAGCCTGCCGACTTTAAACCCGGTAAAAAATACAGGTATTCAAATACCAACTATTTGTTGATTGGTGAGATACTGGATCGAACACTCGGATACAGTCATCACCAATATATAAAGGATGAAATTCTCGAACCGCTTGGACTATACAACACCTACAATTTGCTTAGTGAAGTTGACATAGAGGATATAATGAGTGGGTATTATGTTGGATATGAAAACGATATTAAATACACCGATTTCATCCACCCGGGTGGATCAATGGTAGCCACTGCAGAGGACGTTGGAGTTTTCTTGCGTGCATTAATTGACGGCACATTATTTATTGAAGAAGAGCAGGCAATTTATTCCTCCGTTTACGAATACGAACATACCGGTTTGCTACCCGGATATCAAAGTATTGCCCGCTATCATGAAGATATAGACGCTGTTGTTGTTCAATTCGTAAATACCAGTGCCGATGGTTTCTGGTATTGGTTTGAATTTGAAAGGGCATACAACAGAATTGTTAGAGTTTTAGAAGAAGAGTATTCCAATAATTAAAAATAAATCCTATGAAATATTCACTTTTCATCATACTAATCAGTCTGATTCCTTACCAGGGTAGCGCTCAAAAAATCGATACCACGAGCAATAGTTGGGGTTTCGTTTTGAATTCAAGCTTTAACACTGAAATAAACGCAATTGGTTTTGCACCAAGTGCGTCTTACTTCGGCGGAAAAAGTCAATTTGAAATGGGTGTTGGCTATTATCCATTTAGATTAAAAAACCAACGAATAATAAGCGGGGAATTCAACTATAAATATTTTCCAAACGGAAGGACTAACAAATACAATCTGTTTCTGATTCTATCTTGTTCCTATGTCAATCAATTGAAAAAATTATATTATCCTGCAACCTATCAGTACTTATTTTTAAGCGGAGGCTACGGTATGCAGATCAGTTTATTTAAAGGTGCGTATCTCGGAACAAGTGTAAACTTTGAAACGTTCACCCATAGCAAACGGACTGAGAATCCTTACAACGACTATATCGGCACTCAAAATCTATTTGATACATTCGGCATGAACCTCGATTTCCGAGTCAATATCGGATACCAACTCTAGCTGTCCACAAGGAAACAGACGTGACCTTCTGCAAACCCACAAATTCTTATTGCCTTCACACAAACTAGTTCGGAAATGTAATTCCGAACCACTTGTCTGCAATCCAAAACGTTTTCTGCTAGGCAAAACTTCACCTTTGTACTGTTCTTATCACCGAAAAAACTAATGCTTAAAAACAAACTAGTAATGAAATCCAAAATTCCATTTATTACACTTTCGATTGTGCTCTTGACAATGTGCAAAAGTTACGGTCAAAACGCTGAGAAGCCAAAAGAAAAGCGAAGTGCCTTCTCCCGATTTGTCTATAATGACCGAGTAGCATTTAAGGTTGCCTACTTTGGAGAATTGGTGATGCACCCAGGACTTACGTTGGGTGTTGATTATACGCTAACAAAGAAAAAATGGGTTACCGTTCATTGGGACACAGAATTGGGCGGTTATTGGCACCGTTGGAACAATACATCATTATTTCTCAGCTCAAGTATTGGCGCACGGCTCCCAATCAAATCAATGTTTGTTGATTTTAACCTTGGAGTTGGATACATGCACACCTTTGCTGCCGGCACCGTTTACCAAAAATCTTCAGATGGAGGCGTTGAAATTGCACATAACTGGGGGCATCCACACTTTATGCCTAATAGTTCATTTTTAATTGGTTGGGATGGAACTCGAAATATAAAACTTCCATGGACCTTTTATATTGGGGCCGAAACATATTTACAATCATCATTCAACCACATATTCCTTCCTCATGCCGCTTTAAAGGTAGGGTTCACGTATAAATTCAAAAAATAATTACAATGAAAAGTTTAGCTTTAGTTGCAGCACTGTCTGTATTATTTGCAATGAGTTCTTGCCAAAAAGAAAGTTTTTACGAAGGAGATCACTTCTTCATCAAAAATGCAGGAGCCGAAATGCCCGTATATGTAAAGGGAAATACTACATCCAAGACATTTATCCTTTTTGTCCATGGTGGACCTGGCAGCAATGCATCATTGGTTTCATTTCTCCCTGTGGCAAAAGAATTAGAAAACGATTACGCATTTATTTATTGGGATCAGCGCGGATCTGGACTTTCTATGGGTAATCCTGATCCCAGTACCTTTACCGTAGAGCAATTCGTAGAAGATCTTGATTTAGTTATTGAAGCCATAAAAGTGCGACATCACAATCCCAGAATTGTTATTTATGGTGTGAGTTGGGGTGGTGCATTGGGAAGTGCCTATTTAAGTACAGATAAATACCAAAATAAAATAACCGGATTCATCTGCATGAATAGTGGCCATAATCTACTTGAAGGAATTCCAAAATCGGTTGTGTTTGTAAAAGAATATGCCCAGACACAAATTAATCATGGAATAGATGTCGCATACTGGGCAGAAGCGCGCAATTGGTGCGCAAGTGTTCCTGATATGACTATTAAAGAAAATTACTTTAAATACGATGCCTACCTAACAAATACAAATGCGTATCAATATAATCCCGATCAAGAATTAAAAGGGCCAGAAGTGAACGCCTTCGGTGTGATGAATTCGTACCTGTCGCTTTCCATATTCTTCAATGGTTCATATTTATCAAAGCATTTCAATATCTTGGAGTTAAACCTTAGCCCTCAAATGGCAAAAATTAAAATACCCACTCTAGTTATTTGGGGAAGACATGACGGGGTTAATACCATTGAAATGGGATTTGATGCATTCAACAGCATTGGTGGCCCCGGATTCGCAGACAAAGAAATGGTCATCTTAGAAAACAGTGCGCATTTGGCGCATTTAGAAGAGCAAGATCTATTTGTTGCTGCATTCCGTCAATTTGTTAATGGTTTATAATTCTAAAAAGATGAAAAAAATACTCATAATCATACTCGTTTTATTCTCAGGGATTAAATCCTTTGGACAAGCTAACTCCGACAAAGTTTTAAAAAGTAATATTGATGCCTTGCTCGAAAGCTATTCCTACTACAATCGTTTTGTTGGAAGTGTTTTAATTAGCAAGGACGGTAAAGTATTCTATCAAAAAAGCGTTGGTTCTGCCAATATAGAAGAGCGTAAAAAAAACACTAAAAAGACAGTATTCGGAATTGCTTCGCTTACAAAATCGATGACAGCTGTTGCAATTTTGAAATTAGTTGAAGACGGGAAATTGGAATTGGAGACGCCAATCTCATTTTTTTTCCCAGGTTTTATTACTGACGATTCAAAAGACATTACCATTCAACATTTGCTGAATAACAGCTCCGGGATGGAGGCCAATATTGGAAGAAAAGATGACAATGTAAATGGATTGATGCCGGAGGAAACGGCGATTACTTTTGATGAAGTTTTAGAAAAATTCAACAATTCAAAATTAAAATTTGAACCAGGAACAGGTTATGACTACAACAATTTTGGATACTTTCTTTTAGCAAAAATCATTGAAAAAGTAAGTGGACAGGCCTATGCTGATTTTATGGAGCAAGCTATATTTAAACCTGCTGGATTGAAAAATACCACCATTGCCTTCTTCAAATCGATAAACCAAAAAGCGCAACCATATTTAGGTTTGGGGATGAATAGTTTTGAAGAATTCAATGCACCCTTCCATCCTTCTTGGTTGATGGGCGCTGCTGATATAAATTCAACTGCGATTGATTTACTTAAATTCATGGAAGCTATAGACAATGGGATACTACTAAAACCTGCTTCTGTACATAAAATTTATACCTGCACACAAGCAATCGGAGTGAACGAAATGGCATCAGGATTGGGCTGGGTAATTGATCATAAAGGAGATGAAAGATGGATATACAATAATGGCTTGCTTCCTGGTTATGCGTCCATGATGGGTTCGTTGATAAAACAAAACATCAAAATCATCATTCTATCCAATGCAACATCTGTAAATCCGGTAATTGATGATTTTCAAGGAGAGGTAACTTTTATTCCAGAAATTACCGACAAAATTATTTCTCTGTTTCAAGGGAAGGCAGTTGAGAATTTATCAATACCATCAAATATTGTATCCAGTAGCATTGTTGATGGAACCAAAACCTATCAATTGGACAACGGACACTCGCTTCTTCTGAAAAAGGAAGGAAACACCTACTCATTGGAAACTGCAGGCAAAGAACCTTGGTCGGTATTTACATACACGTTCTCGAGAAATGCAGATGAAAATGATGCCGCTAGTGCAACTGCATTGTTTTTTGCAAATGCAATGAGTAGTCAAAACTTTGAAGGACTTATAAACTATGCTAATGATGAAATGAAGGTTTTTTTAGGTAGCGAAGAAGGTTTAGGACAATTGAAAGGAATGTGGGCAAATTTTCTACAACATGCCGGTAAATTTTTATCGTACAACATTTATAAAATTGAAGGCGATGAATCGAAAAATGTTCACATCAGATTTCATTTTGAAACCATTGATATCGGCATAGCTTTGAACATCAACTCCGAATATAAAATACAGGGAATGTTTATGGATGATGACGTTAAAACAAGCCATATCAACACTGTAGAATTAATACTCATAAGCGAAGATGAATTTTTCATCAATGGCTTTCAAAATGGAGGCATGCAAGATTTAAAAATAACAATATCTGACCGGGGATTGATTTTAACAGATGGCTCCCTAAACTTTGACGCTACTATTCTAACTCCTTAACAGCTAAATAGAAGTACTTATCTAGAAAGAAGAGCTTATTTTGACTAATAAATACTCAGAATCGTATTTATCTAGGCTAGCATTGGTTCTCTGTATTTTGTGTTAGGGATACTTGTATTGAATGCCGGAGAACTTGAACATTTTCGAGCAATTGTACTACAAAAGCATCGGTGGCCTTTTTGAGAAGTATGTTTCTGTTCCTGATTTACAGTTTCAGCCAGACCAAATTCTAAAACTGATTGAACAACTGAAACTAGACATTACTTCAGGCGTTCACGAGAACTTCATGAATAGGATTAATTGCTTTGTAGAAAAAAAGTTCAAAAAGAGTTATTCGGATTTATACCACCCACTTTCCATCAAACACCTTAAGTTTCTAATTTTTAAGCGCTCCCACTCTATGTATTGGATTTTTTCGATTATCTTCGGGTTTGGAAAAAAGAATCTGACGAATTGCAGGTGAACATTTATCCGTTTTTAAATGACAACAAACGACTAATAAATGTTTTTACAACTAGTTTTAAGATAGATACATTTTTTTAAACTAAAAAAAATATCATAACTATATAAAAGATATAAGTGCCATTGCACTTATACAGTTGTTGTGCTTAATGTAAAATGAAAAAGAAGACGATAAAAAGAATCCTATTGATAGTATTTGGAATTTTTGGACTTATAATCGTCTCAATTCCTTTGACTATATGGTTGGCATTTGGACCAATTCATTCGTCAGGAGAAATACAGATTTCTGAAAAGATTAAACTTGAATATAACGAGACATACAATGGAGACTTTGCAGGAGAATTTTATGACGTTAGTTTTAAGGATAATGATTCAATTATAGGTTTTCACACTTTCCACAATATGGATTGGTCTGAACACTGTTTAGTTGACTCTTTAACAGGTAGAACCTTTCTTTTCATGGCTGACTCAACTCTCGACAAAAAAAGACTGAATGGGTATTATTTAATCTCATTTGAACCAGGCTTTCAAAACATAATTGATACCGTCTTTAATGAGACTGAAAAGTTTAACTATCAAGATAAAATGAAAGAAATAATAAAAAAACACTAAGCACAACATCACCTATACTGCATACCCTGCGGGATACGCAGCATAGCCATGGCGTTAGCAACAAGCGAAAACCTGACCTGTAAAATGAACTTTAGAAAAGCAACAGAAAATGATATTTCATTAATTGTGGAAATGATTGCTGATGATGAACTTGGAAAGAAAAGGGAAAATTTTCAAATTCCGTTACCTTCTGAATATCTAAATGCTTTTGAAAAAATAAACTCTGATGAAAATCAAGAATTAATTGTGGTTGAAAATGAAGATTTGGAAATAATTGGTACTCTTCAGTTATCATTTCTACAATACATGACCTATCGCGGTGGAATTAGAGCACAAATTGAAGCGGTAAGAATTAGAAAGGATAAAAGAGGACTTGGAATTGGAAAAATCATGTTTGAATGGGCAATTAATAGAGCTAAAGAACGGAAAGCACATTTGCTTCAATTAACGACAGACAAAAAACGACCAAAAGCGATTAAATTTTATGAGGAATTGGGATTTAAACAATCACACGAAGGAATGAAAATGCATTTTAACTAAGAATAAACCTAAACCCAACAAAGAACTGAGGTAAACAAACAACTCCTTCTTTAATTGGAGAAATAGTTATCATAGGCTCGAAAATAAGATCCGTTGAGTTTTTCTAGCAATTAAAACTAGACATTACCTCAGGCGTTCACCAGAACTTCATGAACCTGATTAATTTCTCTATTGAAAAGAAGTTCAAAAAGAGTTATTCGAATTTATACAACCCACTTTCCAACAAACACCTTAAGTTTCTAATTTTTAATCGCTCCCACTCTATTTATTGGATTTTTTCGATTATCTTCGAGATTAATTAACAATTTAGAATATGGATATGACGCACTCGGTGCGTCATATCTAATGTTGTGGGTAATATGACAAAAGACATTCCACATATCAATTTTAACCCTGCAACCACTGATAATTTTGGTTTTGAAATTGTGCCTATTGAAAAAATTGTTCAAAATAGAAATCAAAATAAACACAATTCAGAACTACCTCATCAACTAAAGTTTTACAACTTAATATTTTTTACAGAAGGGCACGGCAGACATTTTATTGATTTCAATTGGCATAAGGTGCAACAAAACACACTAGTGTATCTCATAAAAGAACAAATTAACGCTTTTGATTTTTCCACAAACCTAAAAGGATTCTGCTTGGTTTTTACTGAAGAGTTTTTTATGAAATGCTTTTCGAACCTGTCCGAAGGATTTGTATTTAGGTTGTTTAATCCACAATTATTCTCTCCAATTGTAGAGATTCCTGTTGATTCTGATTTTATAACTTATTTTAAGTTGCTAAAGAATGAGTTTAGCAGAACTGAGACGCTAAATCAAAAAAATATAATAGAATCGCTATTTTCAGTCCTTATATCTAAAGCAGAAGACATAAAGCGACAACAAACCATTAAAATTAAAGATTCTCCAAAAATTAAGATTTTTCAAAAATTTACTTCGCTTATAGAGCAGTATTTATCAAGAAGCAGAAGTGCCGATTTTTATGCTAAAGAATTAGCCATTACTTACAAACATTTAAACACCATTTGTAAAGACCTAGTAAACAAAACAGCGAAAAATGTAATTGACGATTGGGTGATTCTTAAAGCCAAAAGAAGTTTAATTAACTCGCAAATAAGGAGTAACGAATTGGCTTTTAAATTAGGATTTGAAGACCCTACAAACTTCACTAAGTACTTTAAGAAAAATACAGGTTTAACCCCAAAAGAATTCATATTATCTACCTCGAAGCCATAATGGTTCGATTTTAACCATTTTTGTGCCTGCTTTAATCTTCCTTGCCGCTTCTGATTGTTTCACCTTTGTATTATCAATTTAAACCTAGACATAATGAAAAGTAAATTATTAAGTGTTGCGTTAATTATGATGGTTGGATTAACTACAAGCGCTCAAAATACTACAACCAAATTAAATAATCAAAAAAGTAAAGAAATGACAAATCTAAAATCAATCGTTTTACCGTTTTATCAAAAGGCATTAACCGTAAACACGGAGACAAATCCAGCAGAAGTATTAAATAAGATTTTAGCAGACGATTTTGTATCAGAAGGAACGGTTGACAACAAAAACAAAGAACAACTTATTGGTCAATTAGGTTTTTTCTGGAAAATGATTCCCGATTTGAAATGGGAACCTACAGAAATCATTGAAAGTGGCAATCAAGTTATTGTCAGAAGTAAAGTAACTGGAACTCCGAACTCACCAGAAGGACAATTTTTTGGTTTACCAACAGATGGAACTAAATCTTTTGAGACTATGTCTATTGACATCCACACTATTAAAGACGGGAAAATTGTTAAAGTTAACCACATAGAAGACTGGGCTACAGCATTGAAACAATTAAAAAATTGACATTATAGATGCAGAAATACTACCTACAACAAGGTATAAATGTAAAATACAACCAAATAGAGATTTGATCAAGAACAGATTATGCAGACATTTATACACTACTTTTTACATTTAGGCTTTCCATTTTTTATTGCGTACGGATTTTTTAGAAAAGATTGGAAAAAAGTCTATTTGATTTTGCTTGCTACAATGTTGGTTGATTTAGACCATTTGGTTACCAACCCAATTTTCCAAGCAAATAGATGTAGTATAAATTTTCACATTTTGCATACATACTATGCAATGATAGTGTATGTAATCCTGCTCTTTTTCCGCAAACCTTTCAACATAATTGGGATAGGACTTTTATTCCATATACTGACAGATTTTATAGACTGTATGATGATGTATTCTAATTGTAAAGACTGTTTTTCAGACTCATCCGCAATAGAACTTTTAAGAACGACTTCAAAAATATTGGGAATATGAAAAAAAAAATGGTGACATTAAAATGCGTTCATTAACGCATAGAAAAAAAAAAAGAAAGCCAGCTGCCAACAAAGCACTGAGGTAAAATACAAACAATTCCTTCTTTAATTGGAGACCTAGTTATCCTAGACTCAAAGGTTCGAAAATAAGATCCGTTGAGTTTTTCTAGCAATTAAAACTAGACATTACCTCAGGCGTTCACCAGAACTTCATGAACCTGATTAATTTCTCTATTGAAAAGAAGTTCAGAAAGAGTTATTCGAATTTATACAACCCACTTTCCAACAAACACCTTAAGTTTCTAATTTTTAATCGCTCCCAATCTTTTTATTGAATTTTTTCATTTATCTTCGGGTTTGGAAAATTGAATAAATAATAAATTATAAAATGGATAAGATGCTCTTAGTGCGTCATATCTATTGTTAACAAAAATTTAAAGACTACACGAAATTACATTTACCATTTACAATATTTTTCCAATTTAAATTTAATAAACACAAGTAAAAATATGGAATACGATTATTCAAAACTAAATGACAGAGAGTTTGAATTATTAGGTGCGTCTATTATTGAGAAAACATTAAATAAACGTGTTGAGACTTTTAAATCAGGAAAAGATGGTGGTGTTGATGGAAGATTTTGGCTCGGTAAAGACAAAGAAGGAATAATTCAGTGTAAGCACTATATTGAAACACCTTACAATAAACTTATTTCAAGATTAAAGACAGAGGAAAGGATTAAATTAGAAACACTTAAACCTTCTCGATATATTTTTATTACTTCTCAAAAATTATCAAGGTCCAATAAACAAGAAATTAAAGATTTATTTAATCCATACATACTTTGTGAAGATGACATTTTCGGGAAAGAAGACTTAAACCATTTTTTATCGAAAAGAGAAAATCAAGACGTTGTTGAGGAAAATTTTAAATTATGGATTACTAGCACATCAGTTTTAGATTTAATTTATAATAATGCTATAAAAGGAAGAAGTAAAAGCACAATTCGTGATATTGAAGAAAAAGCACACAAATATGCCATTACAGAAAATCATAAAAAGGGATTACAAATTTTAGAAGAAAGCAATGTCGTTATATTGACTGGAGAACCAGGAATTGGAAAAACTACTCTTGCCGATAACTTAGCTTTATATTATTCTGCAAAAGGATATGAGTTTTGTGATATTGAAGAAAGTATTAGTGAAGCTGAAAACATATTTAGAGAAAATGAAAAAAAGAAAATTCTTTTTTATTGCGATGATTTTTTAGGTAGTAATTTATATGACGCTATAAATAATAAGAAGGATTCTCATATTGTTAAATTTATTAATAGGGTTACAAAGGATAATTCTAAAAAGTTCATCCTTACTTCTAGAACAAATATTTTCAATAAAGCTTACAGCTTGAGCCATAAGTTCCAAAATGGAAAAATTAGAGATAATGAATTTTTACTTAGAGTTGAAAATTTAACAAGCATTGACAAAGCACAAATATTATACAACCATATATTTCATTCAAATTTAGACACCGTTTATATTGACAAGATATATGCAAACAAGAGATATAAGGACATAATAAAACATCGCAATTTTAATCCAAGAATAATCGAATTCGTAACAGATAACATTAAAGTTGGCAAAATTACTCCAGATGGTTACTGGGATTATATTAAAAAAAATTTAGAAGAGCCTGAGGATATTTGGGCAGATTATTTTCAGAACCAAACTGACGATTCAGTCAGAGTATTAGTCTATTTAACGGTCTTCAATAATGGTAAAATATCAGAAGAATTACTGAGACACGCTTACAATATGTTTCTCAAAATCCACCCGGTAAACTTGGGCGACCAATCCGATAAAAGTTTTGAAGCAGTTAGAAAATTAGCTACTAAGTCATTACTTAACAGAAATCAATTAGATAAAAATAAGTACGAATATGCACTTTTTAACCCGTCAATTGCAGATTTTATTATTAGCTCATATTCTAATGAAAGTGAGCTAATTTCAAATATCTTAAAGTCTTTACATACAGAAGATTCTTTGTTATTTATTAACACTCTTTCAACAAACAATAAGATAAATAGAAGTTGTGTTATGGTGATTCAGGAAAATTTATTTGATTATTTCTTTGAGCGGGAAATTAAAAATGAAAATTGGGATTTTTTAATTCTGCTTGTATACTTAGAACTTTTCAATAATAGATTAAATAAAAGAATAGAACAATTTGTTGTGACTCTAGTAAACTCGGTTCAACCTAGAGGGAATAACTTATCAGAGTTATTGATGATTTTAACAGAATTTGAACCCAAAATATTGTATAATGATTTTATATTCTTGTATAGGTTTACAGAAGATTATATAGATGAAGAAACTTTAAAGGACTTAATGAATTTCGTTGAAAATTTTAATGTTCAAGACACATACCTTTTATCAAAAATTGAAGAATACATAAATTATTATTTGGAAGAAATGGTAAAGAATAGAGATTTGGATATTGATTTTAGAAATCATATCAATTCTTTAAACTATCCAGATGGAACTCATGAGCTTGATATTGATATAACTGCTATTGAAAATGAAATAATTCAAAATTTCGAATCTTTCTTAGGTGATTTTAATGAATCAGTTTTAGAAAAAATTGGTGTAAATATGTCAGAAGTTGTGTCAAATGTGGATATAGAAAGTATGGCCATGTCATACTTAGAAAGCTTGGATTATGACGATGAACGTGGAAAAAGAGGCATATCTAGCACCACTTACTCGACTGAAGGTGAAATAGATGACATTTTTGAACGCTAATTTATATTATAAATAAAACCTTTTACCAACATTGTATTAGCACAAAACGGCTTGGAATGATGGTAGCTTTGTAGTTTAGTTCGTCACCGGCGGACAGAAACCAACTTTGTTAACCATCTATCTTAAAGAACGTTCATTTATGAAAAATTGTTTCATCCTTTTGCTGACACTAATTGCCCTAAATTCAACAGGACAAAATCAATCTCCAATCGAATTGGGAATTGGGTTTGCAATTGCATCTGACCCCTATAAATTTGATGAATTATCAGCACCTAAAAATTTGTTTAAAGACAAGGATTTAAATCAAAAATGGAACTCTGATAAGTTGTTCCCTTTCTTTAGGAAGCCGGACTATGGCCTTTACCACTTTATCTGCTTAGAGAAAACAAGTAGTTATTATAAAATACTTGTAAACGATACAGAAATCGGATACTTGCCAAATGACTCTAACTACTATTTTAAAACTTGGGATGCTATTTTATTACAATCAACAGTTGAAAGACTGACAAAAAATAATCCGATCAGAAAAGAATGGAATAATGAGAGCGACACAATAACCAACAGCTGTGAATTTGACCGATTGACCGTTCAAGATGTGATTCAAAACAATGGAGAATTTTGGATTCAAATCTACTTCTCTCCTGAATGTAATGCTTACCCTGAAAAGAGCTCGATTGTCAAGTATGGTTGGATAAAATGGAGAACATTTGAAAAACTACTCGTGAATATTCTACTATTAAGTTAATATCAATAAACATATCACTTAATGAATTAGGCATTTAGAAAAAAATATGAGATTAATAATCACAACCCTATTGCTATTATTTGTTGTTAGTTGTAAGAATCAAAAGCATAATAATTCTGATTCCAAGCTTGACGTTTTTAATTCCATTTTAGGCAATGAAAAGTCTTTGGCTTTGAATAATGCTGCAACCTCTTTTGATAAATTCCTAAAAAGAAACTTTAGTGCTTACTCAAACGACCAAGAACGAATGGTTGAGTTTCTAAAACTCATTCAACGAGGGGATTTGCCAGATACAAATTGGGTTCTTGATACTAAGAATAACAGAAAAATAATTGAAAAAATTGAATCAAGTGGTCTTCGGAGAAGTTTTCGATTATTTGGCTATGAGGATGATAGTTTAATTATAGAAGAAATAATAATTGGTGACTTTTCTGAAATAGATGATTCTATCGATAGCTCAGCCCATTTCTATGAATTTGGTTTATTTCTACAAGCACTTGATAGTATTTCTGGTAGTGATGCATTAATAAATGAATATTTTTCTGCAAGACAAATCGGGAATATCCCATATGAGTCTCTTGCCAGGGGAGAGTTATCCACAGGTATTGATATAGAAAATCCCATTCATAAAAGAATATTAATCATTGACTTTTATTATGATTTGATGAATTGGGATATTGAACGGAACAAAAAGTAAAAAAATAAAACGAAATCAGAAAGCGAAAATCTAATACAGTAAGGTAACATAGAATCTTTCGATAGAATAAATATAAAATACTCAAATTTAAATAGATAAAATACATTCTTCAACTTATTCTCTTCATCAAAGGGAAAGTGCATTGTTTTTATCCACATCTTTGCATCACGGTTCTTTCCATTTGACCACCAATAAAAATTTTAACGATGAATCCATTTTCTGCAGCGTACAACAACGATACTCCTGACTTAATTCTGGTGAATGAAATTTTAAAGGGCAACAAAAAATCGCTGAATCAACTGATCATTAAACACCAGCCCTTCATTTACAACATTGCTTGGAAAATGATTGGCGATCCGACGAAAGCGCAAGATCTGACACAAGAAGTGTTGTTAAAGATTATTACCAACCTAAGCGCGTTTAAGGGAGAAAGTGCCTTTCGAACGTGGGCCTACCGAATCGTTAGAAACCACTTTTTGAACGATCAAAAAAAACCGGCGAATTTATTTGCTGATAATTTTGAAGATTTAGGCAATATGCTCGATGCAAGCGGAAGTGTAGATATTTCGGTGGAAGAACAGGAAAGTAAAAAAGAAGAAATTCGTGAAGTGCGTTTGCAGTGTCTATCAGGCATGTTGCTTTGTTTGAGTAAAGAGCAGCGATTGATTTATGTGATTGGTGAAATTTTTGGTGCCGACCACACCATCGGTTCTGAAATGATGGAGTTATCAAAAGACAATTACCGCAAAAAGCTAAGCAGAGCACGTAATGACTTGCACAACTTTATGCGCAACAAATGTGGGTTGGTGAATGAATCGAATCCTTGCCGATGCCACAAAAAAGTGACGGTTGCCCTAGAGCATGGAATGGTCGATTCCAAAAAATTACTATTCAATCAAAAAGAATACTCCACTTTCCAGAACACCTTAGAACCAGATATGAATTACTTGGTAGATGAATCGGAGCGTTTGTACACCGAATTGCACCGAGATCACAGTTATAAAACACAGTTTGAAAAAAAGAATTTCATAGAAGCAATCGTCGAAAGCCCTGACTGGCAAAGGCGTTTAAATTTAAATTGATTTTTTTACGTTAAAGTTGTCACACATTAAAAAACCTCTTGTCTAAATAGAAAAGAGGTTTTTATGCTTGTATTCATTCGTATTTTTTTGGCACTTTATGGCATTATTGCCCTTGGAACTGGTTTCTTAGGAATAAGCGCAAAATTCAACCCTGCAGAAATTACACCAATGGTGGATAACAACCACCGTTTTGTTTCCGCCATATGGGCTTCCATGTCCATTGCCTTTTTCTACGTGGCGTGGAACCCTTCAGAAATTGTCCTTTTTCGATTTTTAATGGTGGCGCTTTTTATCGGTGGCTTAGTGAGGACGTATGCACTGCGTTATTATCCTCCTACCCCATTTCTCATTTTCGGCATCTTCCTAGAATTGGTTCCTACGGTACTTCTATTCTGGATGCACACCAAACTACTCAACTCAGGTTCACTTTAAATTAATAATTAATCAGAATGGAACAATCAAATCAAAAAGTATTAATAACTGGCGGTGGCTCCGGAATTGGGCTTGCTTTAGCTCATAAATTTTTGGAGAACAACAATACAGTAATCATAACTGGAAGAAACAAAAGCAAACTCGAAAAAGTAAAGCAAGAGAATCCTCAAATTCAAATTTTCCAAAGTGATGTAACCGATGATGCTGAAGTAAGAATGCTTGTGGACGACGTAGAACAGCAATTTGGCGGTTTGGATGTCTTGATCAATAATGCAGGGATTATGACCATAATGGATGCCGGAACCGAAGAGAATGAATTGCAACAACAAATGCAGGAAATAGAAATCAACTTTAATTCTCCAGTTCGCATGTTGCATTATTTTTTACCATTGCTTAAGAAGAGTAAAAATGCAGTCTTGGTTAATGTTTCTTCAGGATTAGCCTATGTTCCATTTTCACAGGCTCCGGTATATTCCGGTACAAAAGCAGCAGTTCATTTTTGGACACAGGCCATTCGGCCGCAACTAAAACCACATAATATAAGAGTAGTTGAACTTTTACCACCTGTAGTAGATACGCCTTTAGCACACGGAGCTGATATTGCCGAAGACGATAACTTGAAACCTATGCCACCCGAAAAATTGGCAGATATTTTTTGGAAAGAATTTATCAGTGGAAAGGAAGAAATTTTCCCTGGAATTTCTAAACAGCTCAAATTAATGAGCAGATTGGCTCCTAAGTTCATTTTCAAACAGTTGAATAAGGTAGCTATTCCAAACAAAAAATAAAAATTATGAAAAAGTGGACAACTACGAACATACCTGCTGATTTAAGCGATAAGGTATATCTAATTACAGGAACTAGCTCAGGTATTGGAACCGTTTTAGCTTATGAGTTAGCCAAGCGAGGTGCACGAGTAATTGCTGGCAATAGAAATGTTGAAAAAGCAAGAGCAGCCATTGAGGAAATTCAACAAAAAACGGATGATTTAAGCGCTTTGCAAATTTTAAAATTAGATGTTTCATCCTTAGATTCTGTTCGAGAATTTGCAAAAGTCATTGAAGAAGATAACTCGATTAAACAGATTGATGGTTTGCTTTTAAATGCCGGAATTATGGCTTTACCAGAAAGACAAGTATCTAAAGATGGATTTGAATTACAAATGGCAACCAACATCTTAGGACATCATTTATTGACCTCCTTATTAATTCCGAAAATTAAAGCAGCTCCTAGAGCTGTTATTGTTTCTACAACTTCCTCTGCAAGTAGCACAGTGACTAGTAAACGAATTTGGGACGACTTGAACGCGGAAGATAAATATGATGCTTGGGAAGTATATGGGATTTCAAAAATAGCCGCGACTCAATTTAGAGACGGCTTACTTGAAATCGTAAAAAAAGCCAACTTAGAAGACCGCATTTTTTTACATGCAACACATCCAGGTTTAACAGCAACTCCTTTATTTGATGCCTCAAAAGGCATTCTATCTTCCATTTTTAGAAGTATGCGGAACCTGTTTATGATGGATGTCAATCAAGGGGCATTATCCACTTTAAGAGCAACCATAGATGAAACCTTACCGAATGGAAGTTTTATTGGTCCAAAAGGATTAACCGGTTTTTCAGGTTATCCAAAACCGATAAAAGTGTATAACCCCAAGTTGTCTCTTGACCCTGTTTTGAGAGCGAAAATGTGGGACTATTGTAACAAGACAACTGGTGCTGTTTGGAATCTATAAATAAAAATTCAACGACTTAACTAACCAAAATAATATGAAAAAAATACTGCCTTACATCTCAATAATTGGCATTGCTGCCTTTGTTGGAAATATGCTCGTTATCGGATTGGGATTCGGATTGTACTGGCAATCATTGGATCCAATGACATTCATGGAGCAATTCGCTCTTCAATTTCCGTATTTGCTCCCTCCTACCATGGGAATCCTTTTACCTGCCTTAATTGCAACCGTTGCATTGGTGGTAAATACTAAAGGACAGAAAGAGATTCGAAAAAATTGGTCAATTGCATTAGCAGGCCTTTTGATTGCGTGTACCATTACAAGTGTTTATCATTTACCGGCCAATTTTGGTTTTATGGAAATGAAATACACAGCAGAAGAAGCTACAAGCAAATTAAGTGGTTGGATGTTATTGCATTGGTTAAGAACAGGTATCGTTCTGATTGCTGCTGTATTTTCCATTAAAGCTTTTCAATTATCAAATTCTAAGTCAAACTAACTAAAAAACAATAAACATGAACAATTTCGTTATTTTCAACATGCAAACCGTGGCCGGTTTAATCACTTTTTACTTGGCTTTTAAGTGGTACGTTTTTCCAAGATTGGCCAAACTTAGTATCTATGATGCCTTGGTTCCTATGGTGCTCATTCACGGACTTCGTTACCTCGGAATGGCCTTCATGGTGGATACTCAAGTGTACGACGCCTTTCCGGATGATTTAGCCTTTACTGTTGGTATTTGGGATTATACTACTGCCATTCTTGCAACCATCACGGCAATAGCATTAAAAAACAAATGGTCATTTGCCATTCCTTTGGCTTGGATTTTTAACCTCTTTGGTTTTACTGATCTTATTGTAGCCTTTCCTCAAGTGTTTGAAATTGAATTTTACAACTACGATTTAGGAACCATGTGGTGGGCATTTACAACCATTGGAGTGATCAACGTAATCAGTCATTTTTACATATTCAGCAGACTATTCAAAAACCTTAAAAAGAAATAACATGTTATTAAAACGCACATTAACAAGCATTTTTGCAATTACAGCTCTACTCACTTCGGCTGTTCAAGCACAAGAAATTTATCCTGGAAAAGCAACCAAAGTAGAAAAGGACATTTCTGCAGCCTTTCCGTTTGAATCTAAATTCATTGAATTAGGAACGGAGAAAGTTCATTATGTGGAATCAGGAGAAGGTGATCCAGTACTTTTACTTCACGGCTTACCAGCCAATTTGTATTTGTACAGAAACATTATTCCAAATATCGACAGCAATAAAAAAGTAATCGCACTTGATTTTTTAGGCTTTGGTAAATCTAGTTTTCCTGCCGATAGCAATACTTCTGTAGAAGTTCAATACCAAATGCTCAAGGACTTTATTGAAGCGAAACAATTGAAAAATGTAACGCTTTTTGTTCAAGACATTGGATCAATTGCAGGAATGCTCTACACCATTAGAGAACCTCAGAACGTGAAAGGATTGGCCTTGTTTGAGGCTCCATTTATGCCAGCAGACTATATGTACGCTCAATTGCCATTTAGTTTCAAAGCATTTATGCGAATTACTAGAACTCAAAAGGGAAATGAAAAATGGATGGTCAAAAGAAACTTTGCTGGTAAAAAATTAGCAGTTAATTTCTTTACAGGAAGAAAACTACCCAAAGAAGCCTATCCGTTTTATACTTCTCCATGGGACAAAGAAGAAAGAAGATATGCCATCACTCGAGGTCCAGATCCTGCTGTACTTTCATACACCAAAGGAAAAGGCGAAAGTGAGTTTGCAAGCTTATTGGATTACATTTCTTCAGGTATGAAAGAAACCAAAGTGCCGCTACTCTATTTCTATGCAAAAAAAGGCTTGGTGAACCGAAAAGCAGCAGTAGAATATGCCAAAGGAAACTTCAAGACTGCTAGCTTTGTCTATTTGGGAAAAGGCAAGCATTTCTTAACTGAAAGTCACCCAAAACAGATGAGCCTGCGATTCAATGAATGGTACAACAAACTGTAAGTAAATAAAAGGTTAACAGGCGATTTGGATTCAACCTAAATCGCCTGTTTTTTTTTGAAATCTAATCTTTTTATTGAGGACTATGAAACCTTCATAAATCGGATTAATTTCTCTGTAGAAAAGAAGTTCACGAAGAGTTATTAATTTCTAACTAGTCCTTCGAACAACTAGCTTAAAACAAATTAAGGTCGATATTGAATACTAAAACCAGTCTGAATGTCTGGGGCATTATTCACAGAAACGATGTCTTCGTTTAAATAAAAACCATAGGTTATTTTTCTATTCTGAAAGGCTAAGATTAAGCTAACTCTATCACTCAATTCATAAAAATGAGTAATGGCATAGTGCCAATGGGAAACATCTTTAGCGCCCTCTAGCGCATAATAATCGGTAGGATCTGAGTTTCGGTAACTGCTTTGATGCTGATACAGTCCGCTAATGCTAAATGCTTTATCATTCTTAAATGATCTTTCCCATCCAAGAAAAAGTGCAAATTGTTTTAAAAAATTCTGATCAATCAAAGTAACTTGATTAGGGGACGCAATCAAATTGTGCTTTATCGCTTCATAACTCAATCCTGCTCTGAAATGATTGTTTGCATTTATTTGAAAATTTCGGGCTCCTGAAATCCCCAAGCCAAAATCCATGGATGAATTATATTTATTGGTGTTAATTCCGGCCACTACTTTGCCCATCAATTCCGTATTGAATTGCGCTAAGTAATCTGAAAAAGCAGCGCATTTGTAATTTACGACAAATCCTGATAGTCCAAAATCACCATTATTCAGCCGTAGTGTTTGACCATTTTCATCTTGGTAGTCGATCAGCGCTTGATTGAGTTCATACTCCTTTCTAGCAAAAGGGTCTTCTCCACCTGCCACATTGCTGTGAAACCACTCTATGGCGGCATCGCTGCTCAACGTGGAAAATGGAAGTTTTCCGCCATCCAAAGAGTACATTTTTGCAGTCAACTGAATGCTGTGGATTTCATTGATTGACCAATCATAACCAATGTTGTATGTTCTTAAAACACCATCACCTTGGAATGACAGAGAATCAGGTGCAGTCATGGATTTAGGATCTCTATAATGCCACGGATACTGTCCCGCTTCCTGCTCATCTGCGGTGTTTGTAGGAATATAAGCCGTCACTTTGGGCAACCAAATGTTTCCTGCTTGGTATTCAAATTGAAAGCTTGAACGATTCGTTTTAGGAGTAAAATTAGTTTGAGCTTGGGTTAGAAAAACCCCAAAAGGATGATTGGCAACTATTGTGGGCAACTGCGTTTTCCATAAAATAGGAGCTATTGTATCTGATGATTGAGCAACGATTACCTGAATACTAAGTAACAAAACAATTGAAAAAATACTTTTTAAACCTCTCATAAATCAATCTAGAATAACAACAGTGTATTTTTCTATGATTGAAAAAAACAAGCCCGTATGCAATTATTTCTTTTGCAAAAATAGAGGACTACCGTTAGTCATGCAATTCTTTTTTGTTCATCACATTTAAAAAAGTCACATCCTATTGAACCAATAGATTTCATAAAATGAGAAGAATGTCATCAAACCTTGATGCGCTCAAAAAAGAATAGTCGTACCTTTAAAGAACACATTCTAAATGAAATTCCCCTTTCTATGAGAAATCTACTACTATTTAGCGCTTTACTTTTCGGCAGTATTCTCCATCTGAAAAGCCAGCAAATAAGAATCAACCCGCACACAGAAAATCAGGAGCACCGCTTTACTAAAAGCGCAGTTACTCCATTGGCACTTTCAAACGATACTACTTTTGATGTCAATTTTTATCACTTGGATTTAGAAATATCGGTTGATTCAGCCTATTTAAAAGGCAGTGTGAATTATCTTTTCACTTCACTTAAAAACGGATTACAGGGTATTAAACTAGATTTAGATCGTGCTTACCGCATAGATAGTATTTCTGCCGCTAGCTCATACACTTTCGTCAACAACCAAATCAACATTAACTTTTCAAATAGCTACAATGTAGGAGATACTTTTTCTTTTACTATTTACTATCAAGGCATTCCGCAATTAATCAATGGAATTAAAGGATTGCGCTACGAAACTCACAATGGAAACGAGCCCATTATTGCCTCCTTATCTACGCCCTATTTGGCGCATACGTGGTGGCCTTGCAAAGATGGGTTGAGCGACAAAGCAGATTCTACTTTTATTGACATTACCATTAAAGATACAGTCATTAGTGGAAATCAATTGATGGCAATTTCAAATGGTTTGTTGGATCAGGTGGTAACAATCGGTAAAACGAAGAAATACCAATGGAAACATTACTACCCCGTTGTGCCCTATTATGTGATGGTGGCCATTTCCAATTTTAATCATTTTCAGCAAACGTATGTCGGGCCGACTTATACCTTTCCAATCGACTATTACGTATTCAATTCTCACCTGACGGCAGCTCAAGCTGGAGTGGCAGATGTTCCCATCATGATGGATTTCTTTACTGCTACTTTTGGCCCTTATCCCTTTCTAAAAGAGAAATACGCCATGACGCAGTTGGGCTATTATGGCGGAATAGAAAACCAAACCAATTCCATTGTGAACAATATGGGATTGGCCTGGAAAAATGTAACGGTGCACGAATTGGCTCACCAATGGTTTGCAGATATGATTACCTGCGACACCTGGAATCACGGATGGTTGAACGAGGGATTTGCGAGTTATTCTGAAGCTCTTTTTATAGAACATCAATTTGGGTTTAACGCTTATAAAAACTACGTCCAAACCTTTGAATACTATAAAGCAGACAGTGTTTATCGAAACAATGTATCCGATCCGTTTCAAGTGTTTAAAGAGGTGATATACGAGAAAGGTCCCTATGTTTTACACATGTTGAGAGGCGTATTGGGCGATTCTACTTTTTTCAAAGCAATTAAAAATTATGCTACCGATAGCAACCACCAATACGGACATGCCACCACGGAAGACTTTCAATTGATCTGTGAAAACACAAGTGGACAAAACCTCAATTACTTTTTTGACCAATGGATTTATGATGCGCGCTACCCGGTTTATGGTTACAACTATAACTTTGATACTTCTGCGCTGCAATTGAACATTGCCATCCAACAAATGCAGGGAGCTAATGGTTGGCGAAGTGTTTTTGAAATGCCGATTGAAATTCGAGTAGCGTTTAACGACTTTACAGATACAATAGTTAAAGTATACAACAATGGCCAAACACAGCAGTTTGCATTTACACTGCCGAAAATAGTCAGCAGTATTGAGCTGGATCCAAATCAATGGATTTTGAAGTCTGCCACCTACGACCCTAATATTTTCATTGGATTAGAGGAATTGAGCTCCACTGATTTCGTGATATTTCCGAACCCTGCACGAAATCAACTCTTCCTGAAATCGAGCGCTATAAATGAACCATTAACCATAAAAATGAGAGATTTGAGTGGAAAACTGATTCAACAAAACAGTGTATACCCAAATCAAAACAACTTGTACTCCATCGATTTAAACCACTCATCTGAGGGAATTTATTTTTTGGAAATACAAATGAAAGGTAGCCGAATTACTAAAAAGGTGAGTTTGATAAAGTAGAAGAAATACTACACAATTTAATCCCTAACCCACTAATTATAAACTCTTCCACTCTATTTGATTTTTGGGTGCTTTCTGAAGGTCCGATAAAGCACATCCTTTAGACTTTTTAACTTAAAAGTAATTTTAGAACATTACACCTAGGATGAAACAAGGATTATGGAACAAAGAATGGTATATGCTGTTTCTACGCACCCAAATAAAGTAGCTCATATTTGAGCAAAAGTATTGTTTTTTGAAACCGTTATTCTTTTTTTACAAATAGGCGATTCAAGAAAAAGCTAATCGATACTGAATAGGAAACCAATTGATCATTGAGGTAAATTTTAGTCCCGCTAGTCGCATTTTTATTCTCTTTTACTTCAACTTCATTTTCATAAAATAGATTAGGTTGGTACATATAGACGTCAAAGGCAAATGTAAAACCAGTTTTCCCCCTACTTTCATAATCTACACCCAACTTTGTAAAAGGAAAATTACTTATCTTAAGTAATTTAGTCCCCCTGTAGTCGACTGGACTATCATCCTTTTCATGTGTGATCCCTATGAAAGGCCAATAGTGTTCCTCATATGATATTCCTCTACCATCATTATTAGTTATCATCCCCAATCCTATGCGACCATTAATAAAACGAAGATGTTTTCTTGTATTTAAATGAAAAATTTTATGTTTAAAAGAAGTTTCAAAACTTAAGCCGGTAAATCGGGTAGCAAACATATCGCTTGCACTGTGTGTGCCAATATTATTATAGGTTTGACTGCTTCTATATGCTGTATTAACAGTACTTCCAAATCCACCTACCCCTGCCCTAAAATCGACTGACATAGAATTATTAATGCGATATCCTAGAATAAACCGAACATGACTAAAATTGCCCCCTGATCTACCTTTAAGCGAAGAATTTCGAACAATAAAATCAGTGGAAGTTAGGGCTACAGGTTCACTCTTAATTGCATTATTTAAAAACCCTACCTCTACTTGAAATCCAACAAACACTTTACTTAGATTCAATAAATTCTGAGCCAAAACATTACCCGAAAAAATAACACACAAAATAACTCCAACTGCTCTCAACGACTTTTTCATATAACCCAAATAAAGATTTCAAAAATAACTACTTTATATAACACAAAGGCTGACAGCTCAAGGCACTTTTTATTTTAGAGAGCGTCAAACAAAAATAACTTCCATACTTAAAGAGAGTTAGTGGTCAAAATTATTGTACTAAAATTAATTAGGGGATGTTTAAATATAAATTTCGCCGTTAAGTTTTAATAATCATTTGAATTAAAAACTTCCATTTTTTCCCCAATAATAAATGAAAAATTAAATTCCCGAAGATTATATTTTTTCCTTCTCCTAACCTACTAATTATAAACTCTTCTAATCTTTTCAATGTATTTTTTTATTATCTTAGAAAACGTTTTAGGAATAATTTAAAAACAACTAAATAAACTAAAACCAATACATTCCGACTGAAGATAAATACTTCTTCTGTTTGATAAGAATGTAGACTACCATTAAAAATCATGAAGAAAATATCAAAAGAACAAATTTGGGATTACGTTATTTTGACAGCTAGATTTCTTCTTGCATGGACTTTTCTGCGTTATGGTTTTAGCAAACTAATAGGTGGACAGTTTGGAATAAACGAAGCAGAAATGACCACCCAACTTAAAGATATTTCACTATTTAAATTATCGTGGTACTTATTTGACCATGAACCTTTCAAAAGTTTTATTGCTATTTCTCAAATCATTTGTGGCCTCTTATTGCTTATTAACAGAACTGCAATCATTGGAGCATTTCTATTTCTTCCAATAGTTGCAACCATCTTGATTATAGACTTAACATTTATGCCTGCAGCAATGGCTAAAGGTTTTGCTTGGCGCCTAAGTTTTTACATTTTGTTAGATATGCTAATCCTTTGGCATTATAAAGAGAAAATGAAAATAATTTGGAACGCTGTATGGCAAGATGTCAATACTAAATTTAGGTTCTCTAATTGGGCGTATTTGCTATTGCCATTGTGTGCTATTGCACTTGAGATAGTTGGCATTTTTCCGAAGATTTTCACTCAGTTGATTATAGAACCAACTGAAACAATTGAAAGCCTGTCCAGAATACCTGAAGTAATTATGGAAATCATCCATAAAATAATCGGATAGTCAGATTTACTCCCCATAATTTTAGCATTTTTGTGGTTATGAATAAAATCGATATTCGGACTGTTGATGTCACTCAATATTTGCAACCTTTGCGAGAAGGTGGCTCTATGCCTGCGATAGTAAAAGCTGACGATGGTTTTTTGTACGTCCTCAAATTTAGAGGGGCTGGACAAGGGAAAATGGCATTAATCGCTGAATTTATAGGTGGAGAAATCGCTCGAGCTATTGGGTTAAAAGTGCCTGAATTGGTGTTTATGAATTTAGATGATTCTTTCAGCAAGACAGAACCAGATGAGGAAATTCAAGATTTATTGAAGTTCAGTGTCGGATTAAACCTAGGGTTGCATTTTTTATCCTCTGCTATTACTTACGATCCTTTGGTGACGAAAGTAGATGCAATGACGGCTTCTAAAGTAGTGATGCTCGATAGCATAATCAGCAACATAGATCGTACAGATAAGAACACCAACTTACTGCATTGGAACAATGAATTGTGGGTGATCGATAATGGGGCTAGTTTTTATTTTCACCACAACTGGGACAACTGGACCAACCATTTGACCAGAACTTTCCCACTGATAAAAGAGCACGTGCTATTAAGAAAAGCCGAGAAACTACCTGAAGCAGCAGCAGAAATTAAGCAGTTGCTAACGCCAAATATAATTGAAGACATTGTGGCCAACATTCCTGAGGATTGGTTGACCATAGAATCTGAAAAGTTGACTCCTAACGAAATGAGAGCCGCCTACATTGAATTTATTACTAACCGACTGTCTAAGATTGATTCATTAGTTAAAGAAGCCAACGATGCCAGATAAATGCACTTTTGAATACGCCATCATTCGGATTGTTCCAAAAGTGGAACGAGAAGAATTTTTTAATGTCGGAGTTATTCTATTTTCTAAACAGAAAAAGTTTTTAGGCATCAAGGTTGAAATTGATGAAACCAAGCTAAAAGCATTCACTTCTGAAATAGAATTGGATCAGTTTAAAGCCTATTTAGATGCGTGGAAACTCGTTTGTGAAGGTGATCCAAAAGGTGGAAAAATAGGACAACTAGAATTGTCCGATCGTTTTAGATGGTTGACGGCTAGCCGAAGCACTGCGATTCAAAGCTCTAAAACACATCCTGGGTTCGATACAGATCCTGAAAAAGCACTGCTAGATATCTTTGAAAAGTATGTGTTGTGATTCCATTATAACACATCACTTTGTTTCTATTCGTATTGATTTTGACCTTCGCTATCATTTTGAAAGAAAACTCTTAAAAAATCAATATAAACAAGTTGCCAACGATATACACCAATTAAAATCCTAAAAAATGTATAAAAAATCAATCATCCCAATACTATTTTTATTATTCAGTAGTTTTCTTTTAAAAGGACAAGATTCAAAATTCCGCATTGGAATTGGCGTAAAGCCAATGTTTTCTGTTTTGCAGAACGAATTATTTAAATATAATGCCGTGTTTTTTGTTACCCCAAGTATGCAATTGGAGTACCAATTATCAGAGGTTATTCAGTTGAACATTGGATTGGAATACGAAAGAAAAGGAGCAAAAACAGAAGTCATTTTTCCTGACATTAACGGGAATTTTATGAGTCAAGACATCATTAAGGTAAACTTAAACTACCTTCAAATCCCCATATTTGCAACTTTTAAAACAGAGGGAAAAGTAAAGCTATATGGAAATGCAGGGCTCAATACAGGTATTTTGGTAAAAGAAAACTTCAAAAATAAATCGACTAAATCTAAAACTACGACGGATAATTATAAAGCTATAGATCTTTCTGTTTTATTGGGCGGAGGATTAGAATTTAATATCAATGATCGATTGGCGTTTAACTTTGGCCCAAGATTTAATTTAGGAATCGTAGACATGAGTATTGCTCCTCTTGTTGAAAGAATTAATTCGGCTGGTTTCTTATTTCAGATGAATTACCATCTCTAAATTAATAGGTTGTAGTGAGGATAATTAAGCTCTACTAGTAATTGACCAATAGTTATAATCATCTCAACTCTTTTTGATTTTTTTCTAAAAAAATACCTTCATCAACACCAAAATTCAATAAAAAATATTTGCGCAACCAAATAATTGCATTTATATTTGCAACCAAATAGTAGCAAATAAAAAAATCAATGGAAATTAGACGAGATGTTTTTCAGGCAATAGCAGACCCAACACGACGAGCAATCATTATGCTTTTAACAGTTGGTTCAATGACGCCAAATGCCATTGCCGAACACTTCGACTCTAGTAGACAGGCGGTTTCTAAACACTTGAAAATTCTGACTGAATGTGAAATTGTCAATCAAGAGCAACAAGGAAGAGAAATTAATTACCACTTAAATGCTGCCAAAGTGAAAGAAGTTGAGAAATGGTTGGAAGAATTTAAACAATCACTTACCAAACGATTCGACCAACTTGATACAGTTTTAGAACAATTAAAATCCAAAAAAATATGAATAGTCATTTAAAATTTGACTTTAAAGTCAACAAAGAAAACAACACGGTTCATGTTGAGCGTGAGTTTGCAGCTGAGCTAAAAATGGTTTGGGAGGCTTGGACAAATCCCGAAATTCTTGACCTTTGGTGGGCACCAAAACCCTACCGCACCGAGACCAAATCAATGGAATTTAAAGAAGGCGGCATGTGGTTGTATGCGATGGTAAGTCCTGAAAATGTAAAACATTGGTGCAAAAACGACTACAATCAAATAATTCATCAATCTATGTTTTCAGGTTTGGATGCCTTTTGCGATGAAAATGGAACTATTAATGAAGAGATGCCTCGCACACTTTGGACAAATATGTTCAATGAAAATGGTGAAACAACTTTTGTAAACATTACCGCCCAATATGATAGTCTTGAAGACTTAGAAAAAATTATAGCCTTTGGTTTCAAGGAAGGATTTACGATGGCACTCAAAAATCTTGACCAATATTTAGAAGCTCAATTCCGATTGAGGAAAGAGAATAAACCCAATAAAAAAGGTAGAGTAACCACTTATTTAAACTTTGATGGAAAAACCGAAGAAGCATTTTTGTTTTATAAATCGGTATTCAATTCTGAATTTGTAGGAAAAGGAATTCAGCGTTTTGGAGAGATCCCTGTTGAAGAAGGAAACCCACCAATTGCAGATTCAATTAAACAAATGATACTCCATGTAGAGCTTCCAATTACAGGTGGACATCTATTGATGGGAACAGATGCTCCCAAAGAAATGGGCTTTACAATGACCAAAGGAAATAATATGCATATTTGTATTGAACCTGAAACAAGAGCAGAAGCTGACCGATTGTTTAACGCACTCTCAGCTGAGGGTAATATTACAATGCCAATGGCCGATGTATTTTTTGGAGCCTATTTTGGCGAATTTTCGGATAAATATGGAATTAATTGGATGATAAACTATCAAAACGATGAACTATGAAAAATAAAATTACATTTATTTTAAGCTTACTATTTGGCCTAATCTTTATCAATGCAGGATTAAACAAATTCTTTAATTACATGCCAGTCCCCGACGACTTGCCAGAGAGTTTGCTTAATGTGATGGAGGCATTCAATACCATTAAATGGCTAATTCCTTTAGTCGCCATCTTTGAAGTGATAGGAGGATTCCTGTTTATTTTTTCGAAGACAAGAGCTTTAGGTGCTATTGTAATTTTTCCAATAATGGTTGGTATTTTATTAACCAATACTGTAAATGAACCATCCGGTTTACCAATAGCTGCAGTATTGTTTATCATCAACTTATGGGTAATTATTGAAAATAGAGAAAAGTATTTACCACTTGTGAGATAGTGTGGCTTGACGGGAAGAGTTCTATTGAAATATTAAAAAATACATGTGTTGCATTTATGGGTTGAAAACAGCAATAATCAAATTGAAATTTTTAAAAGTTTCTTTAACAGCTATACTAACTACAAGGTTTTGTCGTTAAAGAAGTTAAACCAACCGAAATGAAAACATTTTTACTAATTACCTGCTGTGTCATCAGTTATTCTACTTGCTTCTCACAATATTTTATAGGTTACGAAAACGCGCTTGGTGCAATTTTCGAACATAAACCTTATGGAAGCTATTCAATTGATACAATTGTAATCAGTGCACCCCATCAAATTGAAAAACATTCTTCTCTTAGACCAATAAATCAATTTTCAACAACAGAAAACATACTACTGGGTGAAGAAAATATAGCAAGTCCATACTATAATAAGAATGTGCCAGTTAGGTTATCGTTTACCGGTGGGATCAGGGGGGTGAATAAACTGATGGTTGATACCAATGGAGTTTTATTTGACAGTTTAATGTTTGATCAATCCACTCAACCTCAAATAGACACTGTATTTCAGATATCAAATCGTTCAACCATTACCACTAGAATTACAAATCCGGATTCCAATCAATATTATAACGGTAAAATTAGTATGTCTTATGACTCTTTGGTGAAAATTAGTGTCACTTCAAACTTGCCTTCTAAGGACACAGTATATATTGATGAGATCGGCACTTCATATACCCATATTCCTCATGGATATACACCCATAGATACCAACACAGTTAAAACTGATAGCTTCATTCAAACAACATTTTGCGAGGCACATAATGGCGGAGGAATGACCTGTCCTCTTAGAAACACTCTGCCCTATAATGAGTATTACTATTCATTTACAGTGTTTGTTCATTATAATAGATCTGCTACCATAGGTATAGATTTAGATACTTTGAATTTGTATGGTGGTTATATCACGGGGTATGGAGCACCTTTCTATAGTAATTATGTGATTAATGATACGGTCGCCATGGATTCGAATTCGACACTCTACTTTCGGGTAGGTCAAGGTAAAACTAATGCAGCATTTATTACCACCGAGCGTTTTAAAACAGAAACCAGAATATCTATTAAGCAAACAATCGGATTGAAGTCTAATCAATTAAATGATCAAATTGTTGTGTACCCTAACCCTGTTAACGACTTTTTAAAAATCGACCGAGAGAGCAATACCAATATAAAATTTAAAATATATAGTGTTGATGGTAAGAGCTTATTTCTTGATGGGGTAATCATTAATAATTCTATCAATTTAAAACAATTAAAAAAAGGGGCTTACATAATAGATTTCCCTGAGCTTGGAGTTCGAAAAAAGATTATAAAGAATTAATTGATCTTTTAATCCATTGTATTTATACAAAGTGATTGTGGTTAATTCCCCAAGAAAATTTGAATTCGTTGACCTTTATTAATAACACCGAAATTTTAGCTGTAAATTGAACAAAATTAATTTAATATTGATTATTTACTAATTAATTTGGTGTTAGTTACAATTGAAAAAATGACCGAAATAAAAATCTCCACAAATAGAACTAGGTTAAGGTTGATTGAATCATCTGATTTAATCTCCATTCATAACCTCCACACGTTGCCTGAAACGGATAAATACAATGCATTGGGAATTCCAAATAATAGGGAGGAAACCAAATCCATTATTACACCTTGGGTTGCGGAAAATGAACAGAAGGATATTAAGAACTACACCTTTGCAATTGAAAATAGGTTGGATTACGATTTCATTGGTCTATTTGGTCTAAAACTAGGCAGTGAAAAATATAGACGCGGAGAAATTTGGTTTAAAATACTTCCTTCTTATTGGAATCAAGGAATAGCCACAGAAGTTTTAGCGAAAATGATAGATTACGGATTTGATGAATTAAATCTGCATAGAATTCAGGCAGGATGCGCTGTAGATAATATTGGTTCGATCAAAGTTCTTGAAAAGGCAGGTATGATAAGAGAAGGCAGAGGAAGACAAGTCTTGCCCTTAAAATCAGGTTGGTCGGATAATTTTGAATATTCCATTCTTGAAACGGACGAACGAAAACGAAGTACAACTTCTATTAATCCCCACTAATACAGTAGTATTACTAATAATCTCAAATCAACTTTAACAAAAAAATCATTTTAAGATCGCTGTGCGCAACGATCCTAAAATGATTAAAAAGAAAACCATTTTTTCAATTGGTTTTCAAAATGGCTTTATTTTACAAACCACTCAATTCCTATACTTCTTCCTCTTTAAATTTCATCACTAAATTCAATGCTTCTGGTATCACATCGCTGCACAACACGATAAGTGAACCTTTTTGAGCATTTTTAATGGCATACGTAATGGCTTCTTTTTCCGAAGGAATGATGGTGGTCTTTTTGTTGGGATCTTTCATTTTTATACCGTCGTTCAACATATTGATCAACTCCTCCTCTGTTCTTCCTCTCAATCGCTTATCTTGGCGAATAATAATTTCGTCGAACATATCTGCTGCAATGCTTCCAATTTGATTGGTATCTTCTTCTCTTCTATCGCCCACACCAGCTATTATTCCCACTTTAACTGTGGCTTCTATACTGTCAGTAAATTTCTTCAATGCCAACATTCCTGATGGATTGTGCGCATAATCTAACAATACAGTGAAATTTTTAAACTTAAAGAAGTTCAACCTACCTGGAGTTTGAGTGGCCGAAGGTATAAAAGTCGTCAGTGCCGCTTTCATGTCTTCAATACTGATTCCTCTCACATTTGCCGCGAGCACTGCTGGCAAAATATTCTGAATCATAAAGGTCGCCTTTCCATCATAGGTCAATGGAATCTCTTTGGCTTCCATAATCCGCATTTTCCATGTGCCTCGGCAAATGGTAATGAATCCGTTTTCGTAGATCGCAGTGATTCCACCCAACTTTTGTAACGCCTTGATTCTAGGATTTTCTTCGTTCATAGAAAACAATGCGAGGTTGCTTTTAATCGTTTTTCGCATGTCATACACCAAGTCGTCATCGGCATTTAAGATAGCATATCCATCTGGCAAAACGGTCTCTGGCAATACGCCTTTCACTTTTGCCAATTGCTCAATGGTGTGAATTCCTTTCAATCCTAAATGGTCTGCATCGACATTGGTCACAATAGCCACATCACAGTTTTTAAACCCCAATCCTGCTCTCAATAATCCGCCTCTAGCACATTCCAACACCGCAAAGTTGACCGTCGGATCTTTCAATACAAATTCTGCACTACTTGGCCCGGTGCAATCTCCTTTCATCAACATTCTATTCTGAATGTAAACGCCATCACTGGTGGTATATCCCACTCTAAACCCTCTCATTTTTGCCATGTGTGCAATCAATCGAGAAGTCGTTGTTTTCCCATTGGTTCCTGTAATGGCAACAATCGGAATTCGTCCGGTGTCGCCTTGATTTGGAAATAATTTATCAACCACCGGCGCAGCCACATTTCGAGGCAACCCTTTAGTTGGCGCTAAGTGCATTCTAAAGCCAGGTCCTGCATTTACTTCTAAAACTGCTCCTCCGGTCTCATCCAAAGGAATACTGATGTTAGTCGTCATGATATCAATTCCACAAATATCGAGGTCGATAATTTTTGAAATCCGCTCGGCCATTGAAACATTTGCCGGATGCACAATGTCTGTCACATCTTCTGCCGTTCCACCTGTACTTAGATTGGCTGTGTCTTTTAAAGTCACCACCTCATCCTTTTTTGGGATTGTGTCTACTGTGTATCCAATAGCTGACAAAATACTCTCTGTCAAACTATTGATTGTTATTTTAGTCAATATATTTTCATGCCCAAAACCACGTCTAGGATCTTCATTTGTTTTGTTTACCAACTCTGCAATGGTGGAAACCCCATCTCCGATCACATGAGCTGCCGTTCGCTTAGCTACCGCAACAAATACATGGTTCACCACCAACAATCGGTAATCGTCTCCAGTAATGTATCGCTCGATAATCACTTTAGCTGATACTTCTTTGGCTTCACGAAAAGCCACTAGAGCGTCTTCATAATTGTTGACATTCACCGTAATGCCTCTTCCATGGTTGCCATTGATTGGTTTAACCACCAACGGAAACCCAACGTAATTACACGCTTCTTGAACACTACTTTCACGGCTGATAATGTCTCCTTTAGGCACCGCCACTTCCGCTTGCTCTAGTAATTCTTTGGTGTCTTCTTTGTCGCAAGCTAACTCTACACCAATACTGCTTGTTTCTGAGGTTACAGTGGCCTGAATTCTTTTCTGATTGGCGCCATAACCCAACTGACAAAGCGAATATTTATTCAATCTTATCCAAGGAATACCTCTACTTTCAGCTTCTTCCACAATAGAACCTGTGCTTGGCCCTAATCGCTCGGCTTCCCGCAATTCTCGCATTTCTTGAATGTCTGCTTCTAAATCATATTCTTTTCCTTCTATTAGCGCTTCACAAATAGCGACTGCAGATTTTGCCGCAAATCGGCCTACATTCTCCTCTAGGTAGGAAAAGACCACATTATAAACGCCTTTTTCTCCATAATCTCTGGTTCGCCCAAAACCAGTATCCATTCCTGCTAACGTTTGAATCTCTAATGCGATGTGCTCGATAATGTGCCCCATCCAAGTTCCTTCCTCCACGCGTTCAAAAAATCCTCCTGCAGTTCCTACCGAGCATCGATGACTGTACATACTCGGAAACATGTCTTGCAATCGCTTATTAAAACCTTCAATTTTGTTGGAAGGATATTCTTCCATTTCTTCCAAATCCAACACCATTACAATTAATTTATGGCGGCGAACCGACCAATAATTAGGACCTCGCATGGCATTTATTTCTATAATTTTCATAAAGGATTGATATTTAATAATAAGAATGAATTCGTTAAAGTTATAATATATTTTTTAACTATTGTCGTATTTTTGCACCCTAAATTTATGTCGAAATGAAGGTAAAGGGAACATTAATTCCAATCGGGGGGAACGAAGACAAAGGATTAGATAAGAATGAAAAATATACCTTGGAGTATATTGAAGATGGCATTCTTGCTCGTGTGGTGAAAGAAGCTGGTGGAACCGATAAATTGATCGTAATTGTACCTACTGCTTCAAGTATTCCTGATGAAGTTATGGAAACATACCTGATTGCTTTTCAAAAACTAGGTTGTACAAACCTTGAGGTAATGGACATCCGAAATCGAAAAGATGCTGAGAAAAGCGAGTACATCGATTTGATGAAGAAAGCAGATTGCATTATGTTTTCAGGTGGAGATCAATCTAAAATTGTAAAATACATTGGCAAGACGGAAATTCACGACATTATTTTGAGTCGTTATCAAAATGAGCACTTTGTGATAGCAGGAACCAGTGCAGGAGCTATGTGCATGAGCCATGAAATGATCACTGGTGGTAGCAGTACAGAGGCCTTTGTAAAAGGGGCCGTAAATATGGGTCAGGGAATGAGTTTTCAACCTAACCTCATCATTGATTCACATTTTATTCGTCGAGGGCGCTTTGGAAGATTGGCAGAAGCTGTTGCAAAATTTCCAAAATTAGTGGGTGTTGGATTAGCAGAAGATACTGGATTGGTGATCAAAGAAAGCAATCAATGCGAAGTGATTGGTTCTGGAATGATTATCCTTTTTAATCCGAGAAAATTAAGGCACAACAATGAGAAATCATTGGCGCCAAACTCTCCAATGACGCTAAACAATTTAGTAACACACATTTTAGTGGGTGGGGATCAGTTTGTGGTGAAGAAACGCAAATTGCAAATCTCCCCAATTCATGCTCGCAAAGAATCGGTCTAATACTATTTAGTAGTCAGAATTAGCCTTAAAAAGGACAACACTCATCGAACTGCACCGCATGAACGGAGGAGTTCGATGAGTCACTTAGTCTTTATAAATCTGGATAACTGCTTCACTTGTAGAAGTGCGTTTTCCACGGTACATCCCTTCAGTATTGAAAGGCATGGCGATATTACCCATTGCATCCACTGCAATTAAACCACCATCGCCACCAATTTCAAGCACTTTTTTATGAATTACTTCTGACGCAGCTTCCTCTAAACTCATTCCTTTGTATTCCATCAGGCAAGAGACATCATAAGCGACCACTGCTCGAATAAAAAACTCTCCACTTCCAGTGCAACTTATTGCACAGGTTTTATTATTGGCATACGTTCCGGCGCCAATCATTGGGCTATCTCCTACTCTGCCCCATTTTTTATTGGTCATTCCGCCTGTGGAAGTTGCAGCCGCCAAATTTCCATGAATATCGCAAGCTACAGCGCCTACAGTACCAAACTTACTTTCCTTTTTAACACTGTGGTCCAATTGAAAATCTTCGGTATTTTTAATTTGATGCCATTGCTGGTAGCGCAATTCGTCGTAGAAATAACTCGGTGACTCTAAATTATAATTCTGTTCTTTCGCAAATTGCATGGCTCCTTCTCCAGCCAAAAATACATGTTGGCTTTTTTCCATGACGTCTTTCGCCAATGCTATTGGATTCTTTATTCCGGTAATCAACGACACTGAACCGGCTTTCAATTCTTTCCCTTCCATGATAGACGCATCCATTTCATGCGTTCCTTCGTGGGTAAAAACACTTCCTTTTCCTGCATTAAAAAGTGGTGAATCTTCCATCACTTTAACTGCCAATTCAACAGCCTCAAGCGAGGTTCCACCATTTTCTAACAAATCATAACCACAATTCAATGCCGTTGATAAAACAGCTTTGTAAGCAGCTTCTTTTTCGGGAGTCATCTGACCTTTTAAAAGGGTTCCTGCACCTCCATGTATGGCGATTGAAAAGCGTTTTTCCATTGTCTATTATTTTTTAAAATAAATTTTACACGAAGTTAAGGTCTTATCTGGAATAATGAATTTTATAGTGAAGACCTTTTGGGGGAATGAGGGGTGTTTTTGGGAAGTTTTTGCCGAAGGGTTGTAAAACCCTAAGTGACTTTAACAAAATCCCAATTACTCCATTCTAACTTTTTACTTAAATTGCAATTCAGTTAACAGATCAGCCAACTTAAATTATAAACCCATTCCCAACCGACTGTTCCTCATGAATTCAAAAAAACGTTTAATCCTGATTTTGACCATCTCTACTCTATTTTTTGGGTGTAAGAAAGATGTTGATGAATTTAAAGACATTTCTATTCAACCAGTGAGTCATACTGATACTTTGATATTAAATCCATATGGAAATGCCCCTTTGAGCGCTATCAATTATTACCAAACCGACCAACAATGCAAAGTGGAGTTAGTCGTTAAATCTAAAACAGATGGTGAACCTAACTTCACTAAGTCTTTCAATAACTACGAGCAAGTGCATCAGACTCCTATTTTAGGATTATACCCTGATTTTTTAAACACTGTTTATATCAATTACTACAATACATCAGGTGATCTCGTTCATCAGCAAATTAAAACCATTCAAACAGAACCATTGATTGATGGAATGCCTGAAATTATAATCCGAAAAGCCGAGTTAAATAATATGGAACCAGGTTTCACTTTAGTGAGTTATTGGGGTAGTGATAATCCACATAAACCTTTCATTATGGATCATTACGGTAACATTAGGTGGTACTTGGATTTTACTGAACATGCTCAATTAACCACTTTAAATTATGCAAATGGAATTGAGCGACTTCAAAATGGAAACTATTATTTTGGAGATTTGGGTACACATTCCATTTATGAAGTCTCTCCATTAGGCAAAGTGACAAATACATGGGGACTTGCTAATTTTGAGTTTCACCACAATGTGCAAGAAAAGAAAGATGGTAATTTTTTAGTCACCACTTCAAAAACGGATAGTCAACATTCAAACGGTAAATTTTGTGTCGAAGACTTCGTAGTTGAAGTAAATAGAAGCTCAGGGAATATTTCAAACGTATGGGATTTAAAAAATTCGTTGGATGAAAATAGAAGTACACTCACTCCAATAAATAATACTGCTAATGAAGTCGACTGGTTTCATGGAAATGGGGTAGTTGAAGATCCTACTGATCAAACTATAATAGTTTCCGGCAGAACACAAGGTGTTGTAAAATTGGATGCTCAAAATAAGCCGTTGTGGATATTAGCTAATCACAAAGGTTGGGACAGCAGCAGAAATGAATCTAACCTAAAACAGTATTTATTAACGCCTTTAGACGCCAGTGGTACGCCAATTCTAGACACTAACATATTGTATGGAAATCAAAATCATCCAGATTTCGAATGGCCGTGGTATCAGCATGCCCCTAAGTTGATGCCAAATGGTAATTTATTAGTATTTGACAACGGTGACAATCGGAACTATGAAGGAACCGCTCACTATAGCCGTGCAGTAGAATATGAGATTGATGAATCCAACCTAACAGTGAAACAAATTTGGAGCTATGGAAAAAGTAGAGGTGATGAAACTTTTGCTCTATATGTTTCTGATGTTGATTACTTACCAATTAAAAATAACATTTTATTCTCCCCAGGTTTTAGTACAAACAATAGTGGGAAATTGGGTGGAAAAATAGTTGAGATCGACTATGCATCAAAGAATGTTGTGTTTGAGGTAGCAATAAACCCACCAGGAGGATTTATTACCCTGCATCGAGCAGAGAGATTAACCTTATATCCTTGATGACATTTATTGAAGCTAACTTTTGATTGACAAAATCACTAATCCTTCGACTCTATTTGTGTAAGCTAATTATCTTTCTTACTTTTTAGCCTTCTACAAAATTTAGATTTATGTTGAGAAAATATTTGTCTGTCGTTTTCCTTTTTACAATTACACTCCTACACATCAACCACTTAAATGCGCAAACCAAAAGCATTGACGCTGCGAATTCCAAGCTGGTTGTTGGAATAGCAGGTAGTGCGCCATTTGTATTAATAAAGAATGGCGATCCTAAAGGGTTAGCGATAGAAATTTGGCAAGACATTGCCCTCAAAAAAGACTGGAAATACAGCTACAAAGAGTTCGCAACGGTAGAAAATGCGTTGCATGCTTTAAATAACAATGAAATAGATCTAGTAGTTGGCCCCATAAGCATTACCTCTAAGCGATTGGAACACATGCGATTTTCACAACCTTTTTACAATTCAAGTTTGGCTATCGTTTCTCGGTCCGAACAGATGAGTTTATGGAAAAGAATAAAGCCCATTTTTAGTTTTAAACTATTAGGAGCCGTTGGAATTTTCCTAGTTATTCTCGCATTTGTGGGCACCTTATTGTGGCTGGCAGAGCGTAAAAAATCACCGGATCAATTTCCAAATGATGCGCTTAATGGCATTGGCACTGGAATGTGGTTGGCAATTGTAACCATGAGCACCACTGGTTATGGCGACAAAGCTCCCATCACTTTAAAAGGAAGAATTATTGCTGGAAGCTGGATGATTATCTCCATTATCTTTGCCACTTCAATGGTGGCAGGAATTGCGAGTACATTAACGATTTCATCCTTGGGAACAACTTCTGTTACTAATATTGAACAATTATCAAGAAGAAAAGTATCCACTATTGTCAATTCTCCTTCCGAGGTCTTTTTAAAAGAATATAAATCTAAAATTACTAGAGCTCTTGATTTAAATGAAGCATTTACCTTACTAAACAACAAAGAGGTAGATGCCGTGGTTTACGATCGTCCGCAATTATTGCATTACCTTAAAAAAAATAATAGTCAAAATTTATACCTTGCAAAAGCTGAGTATTATAAACAAGGATATGGATTTGCTTTTCCACCGAATAGTACACTTGTTTATGATGTCAATAGAGCACTATTGGAGCTTACCGAAGACCAAGAAACCCAACGAATAGTGAATTACTATTTGGATAAAGATGAGTAATATGAATCCTAAAATTGATGATTTAATCGCCAATGTAAAACAGTGGTCAACTGAATTTAAACGCTTGAGAAGCATCCTTTTAGAGTGCGGCTTAACAGAAGAATTAAAATGGAAAAATCCGTGTTATACATTCGAAAATTCAAACATTGTAATGATTGGTGGATTTAAAGACTATTGCACCCTTAGTTTCTTTAAAGGAGTTTTACTGAATGATTCCGCTCAGCTATTGGAATCCCCAGGGGAGAATTCTCAAACTGTTCGAATGGCAAAATTTACCAATGTAAAGGAAATAGAATCCATTCATGATACCTTGAAAGCTTATATTTTTGAAGCCATTGAAATAGAAAAGGCAGGAATAAAAGTTGAAATGAAGAAAAGTAAGAACTTGAATTTAACTGATGAATTAATCGGTGAAATGAAAAAAAGTCCTGAATTCAAAAAAGCATTTAATGCGCTAACTCCGGGGCGACAACGGGGATATCATTTATACTTTTCCGCTGCTAAACAATCCAAAACCAGATTGGAAAGAATAGAGAAATATCGCCAACGAATTTTAGATGGAATCGGTTTTCACGATTGTGTTTGTGGTCATTCTAAGCGAATGCCAACATGTGATGGATCACACAAGTATTTATAAAAAAGGACGAGGTGTCCCCAACTACCTCGCCCCTAAAAAGTCTAAATCTAGCGCGTCTTCAACTTAGTGACTACTTTCTTCTCATAAGCCCAAACGAAATTTCCGTCCATACTTAATGTTTGCTGAGAATCCTTCTTCGCATTGTATTTCACATAAGTGCAATCATCTAAATTAAAAGCAGCGAAATCATTGCTTGCTGTTACCATTAATAAAATATTATCAATTTGCTTCATTGGCTCAGATCGCTTGTATTTGTTACCATATTTAAACGAACCATCAGCTTGACTGAACGCAGAAACACCTTTTTCACCGATTACGATAATTTTATCATTGTGCTTTCTGATTTGAGTCGCATTCCCTACTCCACCATTTTTTACATCCACTTCATAGTTTACTGAGCCGTCAGCACTCTTTATTGAGTACAATGCTTTTCCGCTACTTACGTAAATATTTTCACCTTCAGAAAATGAATTGGTAATCCCTTTCTTAAATCGCTCTGTATCCCAAGCTAGAGTCCCATCACTTGTATTAAAAGCTTGCAATCCATTTGGTTTTACATTTTCATAATACACTTTATCCGTATATGTCCAAGTAGTAGTGCCAGAGTTTACATCCTTAGATACATTCATATATCTGCCTTGATATTCTACTACCCCACCAATTTGAATCACTACTTTATCATCCTTTACAAATAAGTTCGGAATACACTTAGCCCCTTTTATTTCAGCACTCTCCCAAATCAGTTTTCCGGTATTGGCATCGTATTTTTTAATCTTTTGATCTCTTTTCCTTGTCGTTTCTACGATATAAACATCATTTCCAACTCTTACAGGTTTTGCTGTCGTTTCATAGACTCCGATCTTAGTAAATCCAGATATACTACCTCGAGAAGAAACAGTTCCAGGTCTTTTTACATCAGGGGTTGCATCATATGTAGCCGTCCATAAGGTAGCACCAGTATTAAAGTCAAACACTTGAAGTCCATTCAATTCTAAGAATAATTTATCTCCTTTTCTATTCAAATCATAAATTCTCTCTTTAGTGATTACTTTACTTTCTGCGATTCCACTGTATTTTGTATTCCACTTTATGTTACCATTGCTCAAATCAATTCTAGCCATCTGATTTCTAAAAGCTTTAAACAATGACAGCAAATGTGAAGGTGCTACATTTAGAACAACGATGTCCCCATCTTCATATAAATATTGACCAATAGCTCCAATAAACTGCTTGGTCTCCCACTTCTCTTCACCAGTTTGTGCATCTACGAAAACCAATCCGTCTGTTAACGATAACAAAAAGCCTTTCTTTTCAGCCAAATAACTAATTGTACCATCAGTTAAACCTTGGTATTTTTCACTTTCCCAAAGTACTTTTCCATTGGTTAAATTGATCACTGCCAATTTATCTTTTCCTATTTTTTTGTCGAACAAAAACATCGCATCTGATTCCCAAAATGGAATCAATTCATCAATTTTTCGCAAGTTTGGAGTTATTTCTTTGAATTTATTGGACCAAACTACTTCTCCATTTGAAGTTTTAAAGACGGTTATTTCTTTGTCAGTTGCGATGTAACTCACCTCTCCATCTCCTTCCAATCCAGTTCCCACTCGTTCGGTTTGATGATCGTATTTTACTGACCAAGCTTCATTCATATCTTCTTGAGCAAATAAACCTAAACTCAAGAAAGCGAAACCTGTAATGGCTAATAATTGCTTTTTCATAATGTGATTTTTAGTGTATAGTTGAATTGTTTAAAATTTGAATTCGTATTGAAATTGATAACTGCGATCCTTGGGCATTTTAAAAGGAAACCGCATGGACTTTACGTAATCTTTAAGTGCATTCTGTTGTTTTACTTCACCAGTTCTTTCCAAAGCATGAATCGTATAAACCTCCCCCTTAGTTCCTCCAATGGTAATGTTGAAAGTATAGCTTCCTTTCATTCCATAATTGTCCGACCATTCTTTAAAATCTCCTGCTTGCATCGCATTATCTAGCGCTTTAGTTGCAGCTTCTATTACTTGATTTTGTTCATTATAGAATGGCTTTTTCTGAGCATATGAAGTACTCATCAACACCACAAACAGTAGACTTAAAACAATCTTTAAATGATTTTTCATGTTTTATTTTTTTGCGATTAATAATCAGGTGTGTATTTATTGTATTTCCACTTTATCAGTGAATTACCATAAGCAATCAATACATATTCATCATCTGGAGTAAAAATAAAACTTGCGTTACTTCCAGCATAAATGTTATTTTTAGCATTCTTCCAAACCTTATTCTGAGTATCGTATTGATCTGAAATAGATCCACTTTCTACATTGTAAATATTGATAGCCGGAAAACGTTCAACGGTTGAAATCCCAAAATAATCTCCATTAGGACTGTACATAAAGTCTGGCTGCATGGTGCTTCTTCCTAAATAAGATTCTCGGATAGGTTGGTAATTTGATTGTGGCAATGCTACGTTTACATATGAGTTTTGAGCAATATTGAAACTCAATAACTTTTTACCATCAGGCGTGTATTTCAACATGCTTATGTTGTCGTAAAATTCAGGAACGACACTTTTTAGTTCTTGCGTTTTTGCATCATATATTGAAATCAAAAACTTATACTTTGCAGCTGACTTTATAGTTTTTTTATTGACTTTTCGGTCCACCAACATTTTAATGTCTGCCTTAGTCGGTTTTTGAACAATTGCAAAGTCTTTTCCATCAGGACTAATCGCCATCGCATTTGTAGCACCTTCCGGTTTAAATTTTCGAATGGATTTTCCATTTACAAGATCAATTACTTCTAAATTTCCATTGTCCAACAATATCAGGTATTGCTCATCAAATGAAATCTTTAAATCATTAATCATCTTGTATTGATGAATGACCTTATCTGTTTTTAAATCGATTACAGCATACCCTCCCTTTCGAGAGGTCTTGGTGGAATAGTATTCTGCCACCCGTTCCTGAAGCAACAGGTAATTTCCTTTTGCAGAATATTGAACGGTATATCCAGAATAATCCCGATCCATTGAAATTTTTCTTAGAATGGATCTAGCGTTATAATCATAAATAAAAACGGCATTCATTTTCCCACCTACTAATGCGACTTCCTTCCCATCCGGAGACAAGTCAATTCCAGTGATGTTGATGGCATCATCTGTCACTTGCCATTTATCATACTGTTCATTGATATTTTGGCTATTAGCCAACAATGGATAAACAAGAATGACTATTAAAAATAAATAATTTTTCATCTGATTTAGTGGTTTCATTAAAAGTTAGAAACGATTGTATTAATCTACAATTCCTTCCTTCAAAGCATACTTAATCATTTGAGCCAAGTTGTGAACGCCCAGTTTGTTCCGAATATTAGTTCGATGAGAATCTACCGTTCGGTGACTAATTTCTAATAACCGTCCAATTTGAGTATTGGAATGTCCGTTCGCAATGTGCCTCAAAACCTCTGTTTCTCTATTGGTTAGCACTTCCATTTCTTTAAGTTCTGCTTTCTTCATGAGATTAAATTTTATTCTACACGAAGTACCCCACTTTCTAGGTTGAACTAAATAGAGGAATCAACTGATTTTCACTACGACTTTTCACGTAGATTTTCTAAGAATTAAAAATAATGAGGGTTTAAGCTAAGGGAATCCGAATGGTAGCAACAGTTCCGCTACCTGGGCTTGGGGAATAATCTACTTCCCCATGAATGGTATTCAGTCTACTTTTGATGTTCAATAATCCATGCCCTGAAGTAGCTGAGTCTTTTGAAAATCCGGTTCCATTGTCTTCAACAATTAGTATAATCTTTCCGGCATTCTTGAATAATTGAATCTGCACCATTTTGGCATTAGAATGTTTTATAATGTTATTGATCAATTCCTGAACAATGCGATAAATAGCAACTTCTACGCGCTCTTCCAACCTACCAGTAATTTCAAAATGTTCAAATTCATACTGAATCCCAGTTAAACCTAAGCTCTTGGAAAATAAATCTTCTAATGCGGCAATGATTCCAAGCTCAGTAAGCGCTCTTGGCATCATTTGGTGCGACAATGAACGCACTTCATCAGCCGATTCACTTAGGATTTCTGTAAGTCGATTCAATTCCTGCTTGTGCCCTGGAGATTCTATACTTAGTTCCTTTTCTATTCGCTGAAAAGCCATTTTAAGCCCACTTAGTTGCTGACCTATGCCATCATGTAGATCCTTAGAAATTCGTTTTCGTTCTTCTTCTTGAGCAAAAATTACGGCTTCCAAACCTCTCTCCTGCTCTTGGATCAACAACTTTTGAAGCTCTGCATTCTTCTTGCCTTTGTATCGGAAATAGGTTCCAACTGAAATTACCAACACCATTAAAATTATCACAATCAATAAGAAATTCAACCAACGATTGGACTGTATCTCTGCTTCTTGTCGTTTTAAAGTCAATTGCTGTAACGCTATTTGTTGTTCTTTCTCTTTTGTTTCATATTGCGTTCCTAATTCAGCAATTTGCTCCGCTTTTTTTAAAGTATACAAACTGTCTTCTAGCATTTTGTAACGTTTGAAATAAACCAATGCTGAATCGTATTGATTTTGAGATTCAAACAATTCATAAAATGAATAATTTCCTTCAATTTGAAACTTTAAATCATCCAATGCTTTAGACAAACGAATTCCTTCAGCATAATACTTTTTGGCCTGCTCAATATCCCCTACTTTTTCATTTGCTTTCCCTAAATTAATCGCCGTGATACTTAATGCTAAATTATCACCTGTCTCTTGATTCAATAAATACGCTTCTTTTAAATAAACAAGTGCGTTTTTCCAATCCTTCTGTTTCAAATAGGTGTTTCCAATATTGGATTTCACCATCCCTATATCCTTTATAGAATTTTGTTCAATGAAGAAACTCAAAGCCAATTGATTGTAATAGTGCGCTGAATCATAAATACCCAAATCATCATAAGCAATTCCGACACGTGAAATGGCAAAACTCTTTTTGGTCTGATCGTTTATACTTTGCATCAAATCAATAGCCTTTTTTTGCCATTTGATCGATTCTCGAAAATTATTTAAGCGATCATGAATGTAGCCGATATCTGAATAGCTTTTAGCGATGTTATAAGTATCCTTATATACTTTAGCTAATTCTAATCCTTCAATAGCAAATGCTAATGCCTCATCATACTTTCCTCGTTTTTGAAGGGCGACAATCAAATTGTTGTAGATATAACCATACCAATCTTCATGTTCGGTATTTTTTATCTCCTTTAGTGCTAGTTTATAATGCCTTACTGTGCTGTCTAATAAATTCTTATGCTCATAATTATTGGCAATATAAAACCGTGCTTTAGGTACTAAATCTAAATAATTGTTTGACTTCGCTTTATCGAGTGCCCAAATAGCATATTGCAAACCTTCCCCATTTCCGTTTTCCCTTACTATTTGCCGTGATATTTTCACCATGCTATCCACCTGAATACTGTCCGGCAAATCCTTTATGGAAAATAAAACACTGTCTAAATTAGCTGTATGATTGGACTGACTAAAAACCGAAATAGAACAGAGACAGAAGATTAAAATATTTTTTTTCATTGTCCTAAAGTTAACTATTTCGACAAAGGAATTCTAATAGTAGCAACAGTTCCGCTTCCCGGACTTGGTGAATAATCAACTTCTCCATTCAATGTGTTCAGCCTACTTTTTATATTCAATAGGCCATGTCCATCTCTTTTTGCATTGGCAGAAAATCCTTTACCATTATCTTCTACCATTAAAATAATCTTATCTCCATTTTTAAACAATTGAACACTTACATGTTTGGCTTCTGAATGCTTGATAATATTATTGATTAATTCCTGAAGAATTCGGTACAAGCTCAACTCTATTCGCTCTTCTAGACGCTCATTTATTCCATAATGTTCATACTCAAATTGGACATCTATTGGTTCTAAACTTTTTGCTAATAAATCACCTACGGCAGGAATTAATCCTTCTTCTGTCAATGCGCGCGGCATCATTTGGTGGGAAATGGTTCGCACTTCATCCGCTGAATCACTAATGATGGAAACCAATCGCTTAATCTCATCTTTTCGATGTGGAATTTCTTCGTTCAACTTCCCTTCCAATCGCTGAAAAGCCATTTTCAATCCACTCAATTGTTGCCCAATTCCATCGTGCAATTCTTTAGAAATTCGCTTACGTTCTTCCTCTTGGGCTTGAATTACAGCATCTACACCCTGATCTCTTTCTTCAATGATTGCAGCATCTTTCTCCGCTTGAGATTTTCGCTTATTAGACTGAACAACAGCCAAAAACACCATACTCGCTGCGATTATAATAAGCCCCAACACTATAATCCATTTGTTGCGGTTGGCAGTCTTTAATTCTGCTTCAGCATTCTCAGACTTTAAAATTGCAGTGGTTTCTCTTTCTTCTGCCAATAATTTCTCTTTTTCGACAGTTTCATATTTAGTTCTTAGCTCTGCAATATTCTTCGCATTATCTTCATTTAAGATACTATCTTTCAGATTCAAATACAATTGAGAATACTCGAAGGCTTTCGCATAATTATTCTGTTTAGCATACATATTAGAAAGCCCTTCCAATACATCTTCCTTTAATTTTCGGAAGCCAGAGGAATTACAAATTGCTAAGGCTAATTCATAATTTTCTTTAGCTTCTTTAAATCGATTCTGCTTTAAATACAAACTTCCCAAGTTATTGTATTCTAAAGCCAACCCATTCATATTATCAAACTTCTTGTTAAAAACCAGTGCTTTGCGATAGTAAACTTCTGCTTCTTGATACCTATGTTGTGCAGAATAAACACCTGCAATATTGTGCCAACAAGTATTTATTTCAGCATGATTCCCCAATTTTTCACTAATTTCTAGTGCTTCAAAATAATAAGTTAGGGCTTCTTCATATTCTTCTCTGTAAAGATGAATTGCACCAATATTAATCAACCCCTTTTTTAGAATGTCCAAATCGTCGATTTCCTTTGAAATCTCAGAAGATTTTTTCAAATACAATAAGGTATTCTCCATGTCAGACAAATAGTAATGCACCACTCCTATATTGTTATATGCCTCTGCAATACCTCGTTGATTATTCAATCGCTTTTCATAATCAAGCGACTCAAAATAAACGACCAAAGCTTTGTCAAACTGACCTTTACTATTGTATATAATACCTATATTATTTATAATTTTAGCCAATAAGGTATCGTTCTTTTCCTTTAAGGCGATTTTCTTTGCGGCCTCATACATCTCCATGGATTCATCCAATTTGCCTTTTCGCTGCAATACATTTCCTTTAATATTGAGGGCTTCTACAATTCCTTTTTTGTATCCAATTTCCTTTGCATTCTCATACGCCAAATTGATGTATCGACTAGTAGAGTCAACATTGACATCAATAAAGGCTTTAGACAACGCGACCTGCTGATCAATAAGTTGGAAGTCAGTTGTTGATTTACGCATCAATTGTCGAATACTATCGCGCACACTTTCATTGTTGCTGCTAACAACTACCGGAAGTAGGAATAATAAAATTGGGAATAATCGTTTCATCTGTCGAAAATAAAAAATTCAAAGGGGTTTCAAAGACGTAATCTGAATATTTCATTGAAAAATACGGTAAACAACCTAGATTGGAATCACTCTTTTTAGTTTTTTCAATCTGTGGTTTCTCATCCAATTGTTTTTTTGTTTCTTTGATTCAATGAAATTAGATCAACTTTCCAAACCATTCTACTACGGCATTTTCGTTGTCTTTACTTTTATTTTGTATGGCAATACCTTAAGTCACGATTTCGTATTGGATGACTCCATCGTAATCACCGAAAATAGTTTTGTAAAACAAGGGATATCGGGCATTTCCGACATTTTTACCACAGAATCTATGGTTGGTTTTTATGGGCAACAAAAGAATTTAGTTTCTGGTGGTCGATACCGTCCTTTTTCCATTGCTGTTTTTGCAGTAATTCAACAGTTTTTTGGAATGAATCCAAAGGCTTTTCACCTGTTTACCGTTTTATTTTACCTTGCCAATGCACTGCTTTTATTTAAGGTGTTGATGTTGCTTTTCAAAGAACGAATTCCCATCGAATCTCAAAAAATATTTGCTGCTGTCATTACCCTATTGTTCATTGCTCATCCTATCCACACCGAAGTAGTGGCCAACATTAAAGGCAGCGATGAAATCCTATCATTTATTGGTGTCTTGGCAAGTTTATTTTTCTTTTTGAAATACATCGACCATCAAAAAATTAGTCATTTTGTATGGGCAATCGGTTGTTATTTTTTAGCGCTTTTGAGCAAAGAAACGGCCATTACCTTTTTAGCCATCATCCCAATTACCATTTATTTCTTTCGAAAAGACCAATGGAAAGCAATCGCCATCACTTCTGCTGGGTTATTAGTAACAGCTGGGATTTGGTACTTTATCAGAGGTCAAATTATTGGCAGTATGACCATCGACTCAGTAGCTGACAACTTGATGAATGATCCATTTTTAGAAGCATCTCTGTCTGATAAATATGCCACAGTGATATACACCTTGTGGAAATACATCGCATTGCTGTTTTTTCCGCACCCTTTAACTTATGATTATTACCCGAAGCACATTCCCATCCTAGGCCTCACAAATCCAATAGTAATTTGGAGCTTAATTGTTTACACAGGATTAATTGCATTCTCTATTTATGGTTTGATTAAAAGAAACATTTACGCTTTTGGAGTTATCCTATTTGGATTGAGTTTGAGTATTTCATCCAATCTTTTTTTCTCCATTGGTGTATTTATGAATGAACGATTCGTTTATGTTTCCTCTTTGGGGTTTTGTATGATAGCAAGTTACTTTCTTCTATTCGACAGTAAAAAATGGTTGAAAAACACATCAGTTGGTTGGGGTTTATTATTAGTTCTCATTCTAGGATATTCAGGAAAAACAATCAGCAGAAACAAGGCATGGGCGAGCAATTTAACCTTGTCTACTACAGATGCACAAACAAGTGTGAATGGAGCTAAAAGTCAGACAATGGCAGGAGGACTATTGCTCGAAAAGGCGCAAGCAACCGCCAATCCTGCCGAAAAGCAACAATTGCTGATGCAATCTATTTCGCATTTAAAGCAAGCGATAGCGATTTATCCCAACTACATCGATCCAAAATTATTGATGGGGAATACTCAATATGAGTTGTACAAAAATCCCACCCAAGCACTGAACTATTACTATGACATTCTAGCCATCAATCCATCTCATGCAAATGCACATCAAAACATTCAATTTGTGATTGAAAAAGTTGCTGATCCAGCCGAACGTGTAAGGTGGTACGAACAATATGTTTCTCGTTCAAATGATCCATCAACCATCTATTTTAAACTTGGCAATACCTATGGACAGCAATTAAATAATTTGCCGAAAGCGATTGAGAATTTAAAACAGGCGTATGCCCTAAAACCAAACAATGTAGATGTAATTACTAACCTCACTACTGCATTATCATTAAATAAACAATTCGAAGAAAGCATTCGTATTCTGAAGGAAAGCATCGATAGATCGCCAAATAATCATCAGTTTTACATGAATTTAGGAATGAACTATTTTGAAATTGGAGAGCTTGAAAAAGCAAAGAATAGCTTTGATACGGCAGTGCAGTTAAATCCAAAATTAAATCGAAGTCAGTTTCCGGTATAGGTAGACCTATTTTTTATCATTGATTAAAATCAAAGATTATAGTTTGGGTTTAATATTTTTTGTAGTTTTGCATTTCGAAAATGGCCTCGTAGCATAACTGAATAGTGCACCACATTACGGCTGTGGAGGTTGAAGGTTTGAATCCTTCCGAGGTCACAATAGAATAGAATCCCAAATTGTTTTCACAGTTTGGGATTTTTTTGATATTGAATTAACACAAATTAGAAAAATAAACCCCTTTAGTATTGTGCTAAGAAGTTTGTGATTTTAAAATACTTCCCGTTACAATACCCTCTAATCCAACAACTTTTATTATCTTTAGTTTTCTCAATTGTATTTGAGCATTGAAACTAAATATTTAAACCTTAAACCAACTCCTATGAAAAAAAGTCTACTTTTTTGTCTTTCATTGATCACCACTGCTGCTTTTGCACAAATAGGCGGCTACTTTCCTTTTCCAGAAAGTAATGCGACTTGGAACTATAATGTGGTAGCGAACTGTATTAACGGTGGTAATACAGAAAATAATTTCTCAATTACTCTTGCTGGAGATACAATTATCAATGGGACTACTTATCATCAATTACAAATCTCATTTGTTGAATCAGTCAATATAGGTCTTTGCGGCTATGCGATTGCAGGATATAAAGGAGCTATCAGACAAGACGTTCCACTCAAAAAAGTGTACTTTATTCCTGCAAATGATACTTTAGAACATTTATTGTATGACTTCAACCTAAATTTAGGAGACACCTTACAAGGTTACACTCAAGAATATTTATTTACTAATGATGTGGTTCAGTCAATCGATTCAGTCATGGTTGGAAATGCTTATCATAAAAGATGGAAAACGAATAACCCTTACAACATTTACATCATTGAAGGAATTGGCAGTACTTATGGACTAATCGAACGATCTCCAGGCGCAATGACGGATATGCCTGATTTTACATTGTCTTGTTTTCAATCGTCCATTCAAGGTGTCTATCCTGATTCTTTAACGGCTTGCGCGGTTATTTCATCTGTACCAGAAAATAATGATAACTCAAATGTCCTAACAGTATTCCCTAATCCTTCAAAAGGAAGTTTTACGATTGATTTTGAAAATGCCAGTACTCAAGAAATTCGCATTACTGATCTGACCGGAAAGTTGATCCTACAGCAAGCTACACTCAATCGTTCTCAGATAAAGATTTCTGATTTGAAAAGTGGAACATACATTCTAACAGTGGTTGATAAAGAAGGGAATTTGACCAACAAAAAGATCATCAGTTGTCCTTGATAAAATAGAATTACATCAAGTGAAAAATCATAATTTTAATACTCCTTGAAAACAGTCGTTTCGAGGAGTATTTTTATTTTAACTAAAAGTAATCCCTTGCCTATTTCAATGAAAAAAATACTTTACTTCTTAGTCATTGCCAGTATCGGTTGTAACGATTCTAAGTCTGAGTTACCTCAAAATCCTATTTCTGAAAATAACTCACTATCGACCAACAAAATACAAGTACTGAATTTTGGAAGTTTTCATTTTGGAAGCACCAGTGATGCTAATTCAGTAAATTTTGACGAAAATGATTCCAGTAAACAATTAGAAGTTAAAGAAATATCAAAGCTGATTGCTCATTTCAAACCAACAATCATCTGTCTAGAGTATTTACCTGAACTCAACGATACGATGAATAAATTGTACCGCTCATTCAAGTCCAATCCTAGTCACTTAAACACAACATTTGGTGAGCTGAGCATGGTTGGATTTGATGTGGCTAGATTGAACGGTTTAGACACGATTTATGGAATCGACTTTCACTTAGGATACAACTATAGCTTAGGAGATTTTATCGAAAATAGCCCTGAATTGGAAAACTCGATAGATCGGGAGACCTACTTAGAAATAACAAATGAACCATTTAAAAACTATCCAGAAATTGCTGCTTTAGATAACCGTTTTGATGAATTGTCATTGATTGAAAAACTAAGATTAACCAACGATCCAATTATGTTAGATTATTCTCTCAACACCAATGCTGACAAGCTATTGTATGTGGGAATTGATAGTGGTTTCCAAGGTGCAGAACAAGCAGCTCAATTCTATTTGAGGAACATGAAAATCTATTCGAATTTGAATCGGATAAAAATGACTAAAAACGATCGAGTTTTAATCTTGATGGGTTCAGCGCACACTGCGATGTTAAGAGAGTTTATAAAAAGAAGTCCCAAATTTGAAATGGTTAATACATTGGACTATTTAGAAAAGTAATGTTGATCCTATTTCTGTGCCACCAAATCAGTCGCTTTTCCTAATTTTGGACCACAATGATTCCAACCCTCCTATCGTCGCCTTTACAAGGTTTTACTGATTTTCGTTTTCGAAATGCTTTTCAAAAATACTTTGGGGGCATTGATATCTTTTTTTCGCCCTATATCCGATTAAACGGGAAAATGGAAATTAAACCAGCTTATGAACGTGACATTCTTCCTAAAAATAACGACACCCTGACCGTTATTCCACAGATTATGACCAATGATGCCGATGAATTTATTTTCGTTGCTAAATACGTTCAATCGTTGGGATACAAAGAGCTTAATTGGAATTTAGGCTGTCCCTATCCGATGGTGATCAATCGCTGCATGGGATCAGGATTAATTAGCGATGCGAACCGAATTGACGGAATTCTAGAAAGAGTGCACAATGAAACGGACATCATCGTTTCCATGAAGATGCGAATGGGATACGAACACAATCGAGAGATTCTAGATGTATTGCCTATTTTAGATAAATACCCCATTAAAAATGTGGCGATTCATGCACGTATTGGTAAGCAACTGTATAAAGGCGGAGTGGATTTAGACGGATTTCAGCGTTGTTTGGATCAGGCCAACCACACCATTTACTACAATGGTGACATTACTACTGTTGAAAGCTACCGAGCCATGAAAGAACGCTTTCCTTCCATCAACAATTGGATGATCGGAAGAGGATTAATTGCTGATCCATTTTTACCCAATATGATTAAAAGTGATACGTTAGTTTATCCCGATAATCGAATTGAAACCTTCAGCAAATTTCACGACACCCTATTCTCTGAATTTGAGCAAACATTATCAGGTGCCAAGCACATCACTTTAAAAATGCTGCATTATTGGGAATACTTCGCCGAAACATTTTACAATCCTAAAAAGGTAGTAAAAATGATTAAAAAAGCAAATACCATTGAAGCGTATGACAAGGCCGTGAAACAGATTTTTGAAGCGGAAGAAGAGTACTCATGGACTGAAAGCCAAAAGTGAGGAACACAAAGTTAATTTTATAAATACATAGCATCTAGCCCCTTGCTTCTAACTTCTAGCATCTTCCATTAAATATCTAACCACAAACACGCAAAGATTCCACAAAGATCACAAAGGAATAGCAATCTAAATGCACATTAGAAATACTAAGCTACTTTTATAAATACATAGCATCTAACCTCTTGATTCTAACTTCTAGCATCTCCCTTTAAATATCTAACCACAAATCACGCAAAGATTCCACAAAGGTCACAAAGGAATAGCAATCTAAATGTACATTAGAAATACTAAGCTACTTTTATAAATACATAGCATCTAGCCTCTTGCTTCTAACTTCTAACATCTTTCATTAAATATCTAACCACAAAGATCACAAAGGAATAGCAATCTAAATGCACATTAGAAATACTAAGCTACTTTTATAAATACATAGCATCTAACTTCTAGCCTCTTGCTTCCGACTTCTAGCATCTTCCCTTAACAAAAGTCCTCGAAAAACAAAGATTCACTGATTGACTCATTAATCAATTAACTATTTGATTAAGCAATGTTCGTATACACTGCTTGTGTATCATCATCGTCTTCAATCTTATCCATCATTTTTTCGATGTCCACCATTTGTTCGTCAGTAAACTCTACAGGAGTCGTTGGGAAACGTTGTAAATTCGACTTCGTCAATTCTATTTTTTGCTCTTCCAACGCATGACTCAAAGTTCCAAAGTCGGTCCAATCAGCATACGCATAAGCCGTGGTTCCATCTACTTCAATTTCTTCTAGGCCTGCATCTATCAATTCCAATTCTAATTCTTGAACATCAACTCCTTCAGGAATTTCAAATTCAAAAACCGCTCTTCTGTTAAACATAAATTCCAATGAACCTGTAGGCACTGTACTTCCTCCTGCTTTATTGAAATAGGATTTAATATTTGCTACGGTTCTAGTGGTGTTATCTGTGGCACATTCTACAAATACTAACACGCCATGAGGTCCTTTGCCTTCATAATTGACTTCGACATAATTCTCTGCATCTTTCGCTTCTGCTCGTTTGATCGCATTTTCAATGTTATCCTTTGGCATGTTCTCTCCCTTCGCATTCTGAATTGCCGTTCTCAATCTGGCATTCGTCTCTGGGTCCATACCGCTTTCTTTTGCAGCTAACGTAATGGCTTTAGCCAACTTTGGAAAAACCTTAGACATCTTATCCCATCTTTTTTCTTTCGCTGCTCTTCTATATTCAAACGCTCTTCCCATGTTTTCAAATTGTATTATTAAGTAGTGCAAATTAAACCATTCTATCGTTTTATTAAAATAGTCTTTTCACAAAATTATACTAGATTATTCGATTTTTTAAACTTACCAAAGCTTTGAAAATTTCTTAATCGTAGGATTTTTTCCCCATGTATGTATTTATACCGACCGATTATAAAGTTCTTGAAGTGTATTTCGAATAATCGGCTACTTTTGCGGCAGAGTTTTTGGTTAATTTGTATTAGGTTTTAACCAATTTGTCACCTGGTTTGGTCGCCAGGTGATTTTTTTTAGCCCTCCTCCCATTTCTATTTTCTTATCCTTAATTTTGAGCTGCAAAACAGTATTATGAAGCAGTTCGACATTCCCGCCTATTACAGAAGTTCATTCATTGGCTCTATCAAAGAAGCTCGTAAAATAAGCGATCCACGCAAAAAGGACTTCGCGCCTACTTTATTGGATTTTGGACCAGTACAATTTTATATTGCCCGTCATTTTGGGTTTTGTTATGGCGTAGAAAATGCGATCGAAATCGCTTATAAAGCTGTAGAAGAAAATCCTGGAAAACGCATTTTATTATTGTCACAAATGATTCACAATCCAATCGTGAATGCTGATTTGCAATCAAAAGGAATTGACTTCATTATGGACACCGAAGGCAATCATTTTATTCAATGGGACGATTTAGAATCGGATGACATTGTCATTATTCCTGCTTTCGGAACTACTTTAGAAATCGAGCAACTGCTGAAAGACAAAAACATAGAAACCCAAAAATACAATACTACCTGTCCGTTCGTGAATAAAGTTTGGAAACAGTCGGACAAATTGGGACAAGACAATTACACGGTTTTAATTCATGGGAAGCACAAGCATGAAGAAACCCGCGCCACCTTCTCACACAGTAACGCAAGCGCTCCATCTGTAATTATAAAAGACATCAATGAGGCGCGTATCATTGGCGATATTATTTTAGGAAAAAGAGATAAATCTGAATTCATTAAACGCTTTGAAGGAATGTATTCTGCTGATTTCAGCATCGAAGAACACATTGATCGGGTTGGTGTAGTGAATCAAACGACGATGCTCGCTAGTGAAACCCAAGAAATAGCCGATTACTTCAAGCAAGTAATGTTGGATAAATATGGTGCGGAGAATTTAAAAAATCATTTTGCCGACACAAGAGATACGTTGTGTTATGCTACGAATGATAACCAACAAGCAACTTATGGTTTATTGGAAGCATCTGCCGATTTAGCGATCGTTGTGGGTGGATACAACAGTTCCAACACTTCTCACATAGTAGAATTGTGTGAAGCCAAATTGCCGACTTACTTCATTTCTTCAGCGGATGAAATCCTAGATGAGAATCACATTCAGCATTTCAACTACCATCACCAAGAATTAAGAAATACAGAAAACTTTTTACCTAAAAATAGTCCCACTAAAATTATCTTAACCAGCGGTGCTTCTTGCCCTGATACCATGATAGATGCCGTAATTTCTAAAATTCTGACTTACTTTCCAGAGAGTAAGGACATGGAAATTGTGCTGAGAGAGTTGCTTGGGTAGTTAGGTAGGAAACTTAATCATCTTACCAACCTGTTAAATCTTATTGTTGTTATATATAATTACTAGTTTTCTATTATCTCAATAATTGTTCTTTCATTTTTTTTGTAAGCTTCCTCTCTTTCCGCTTCTGTTCGTAACTTCAATATTATTGATTCTTCAATCAGGGGTTGAGATTCACCTAATCCAATTGCTATTATTCTCTTTTCATTAATACCATTTGCAACTAGTTTGGCTTTAATGGAATCTGCTCTACCTTGAGATAATTTTAGATTGTACTCTTTACTTCCTCTTACTCCAGTATGATTAATCAATTTAACTCTGATGGACATATTTGATTTTAGGAATGAAGTTAAACTATCTAATATCTCACTATTTAGCTTGTCAGCAAAGTAGTGAGTACTATAATCAAGATTTGCAATAGTCTTTATTGCTCCCACTTTAAATAAAGTATCATTATATGTAAATGATTGTGCTATACTATTAAAAGAAATAAATAGTGAAATAATTAAAATATGGTGCTTCATGTTAAGGTTATTAATACCCTAATTAAGAATTCATTCCACTAAGTAAAGATATCATTAGTGGATTAGTAAAAAGCAAAAGTTTGCCATTTCCTTTACTTGTCCGTCCTTTGGCAGGGTCAAAATCTATTCGAATGAGATGGTCTAAGTTCAAAAAATTCTAGAGTAGCTGTATTTAAATTTTAGCCAATTGAAATATTAAGACTTTTACCTAATCCTAATTCAATTAACTTATTGTAAGTAGAAATTTGAATATCACTTAAGCCTCGCTCTATTCGAGAAATGTAGCTCTTTTTAGTTCCTGTTCTTTCAGCAAGTTGTTCTTGAGTTAGGTTTGCTTCTTTTCTAGCTTCTTTTAACATTACACCAAGTCTAAAAGCTAAAGAGTCAGAATCAAATTTAATTCTACTTTCAATTCCCTTTTTCCCATATTTATCTATTAGCAAATCTTCGAAGTTTGTGAGATTTTTCATATTATCTGTTTTTTTCTAGTAAATATTCCTTTTTCAATCTTTCAGCCTTTGAAATCTCCTTTTTTGGAGTTTTCTGTGACTTTTTCACAAAGCAGTTTGCTAGAACCACCAAATTTCCATCATCTAAGAAACATAGTATTCGAATGCTTTTGAATGCAGTAATAACTCGGATCTCATAGATTCCATCAGTATTTTCAAGCGCTTTAAAAAACTTGATTGGTACTCTTTTTTCGAACCTCACTAAATCAAGAACGTATTCAATTTTTTGTTGAACCTTTTCATCTTGACTTTTGTAAAAGTCAATAAAGTGACTTTTGAAGACTGATATATTTCTAATCACAAACCAAAGTTAACTGATTAGTTAACTAAATCAAAATATTTAAAAATGAATTGTTTTTTTTAATCGTTACACAGTAGTACTTGTGCTTAATAATTAGCTTATTACACTACTTTTTTAGTTCTGTTTTTAATTTTATGCATCCAATCAGCGTCAGTCGGATCTACAATAATGGTTTTAAAATTTAACCTTTCACTCTCCATTCCAACACCTTTTGAATCATCAACATGCAGGTCAAAACCAAATGCAGGAGGATACTTGGATGAGTTAACATTTTGAGCTTTTAAAACGCTTCGATTTTCTTTTTCATTCACTATTCTATTTACCTTAATCCCATAATACTTTAATATTCGTCTTATTTTTAATTTATTACGATACGATGTGGTATAAATATGGATTTTATGTCCTTGTTTCTGTAGATCGAAAATCAACTCAGGTGCTCCTTTTCGAATTTCTTCAATACCAAAAAGTTTAGCTATTCTACTTCTTCCTTCTGTTTCAAATTCCTTTCCATTTGGAATTAATGTACTGTCTAGGTCAAAGCTGATATTCATGTCTTTAGTTAAACTGTAACAATACTATTTACATCAAATATTATTGATATCCTTTTTGAAAGAGTAAAATTATAGTCTACATTATAATTATTGAAAACACTAATATTTGACATTGCGATATAATTAAAATTGTTAAACACCTTAATTTTAATCTTGCCACCAAATTACATTCTGCATATTATTTTCTTTAGGTTGATCCTGTTTAGAAATTACTATCTCGTAGAAAGGTCTGGGTGGGTTATCAATATCATAATTCGTAGAGTCAAACATTTGTCTAATACAAAAAGTGTAAGAACCATTTGCAAGCTCTATATATTTGTCAGCATTGTATTTACTAGGTATAGTTTCGTCTTCATACTGAGCTGCCATTGTTAAGTCCTCATAATTTGTAACGAAAACCTTCCCATTTGTCACATTAATATTTGCAACAACTTCTCTATTTGAGACTTTGCTTGATTTTTCTTTTCTAAATTCTAGAGTAAAGAAATCTTGAGTTCCTGTAGCCCAAACTAAGCAGTTGCAATTATTCATTTCAGATTTGAATCGTTCAAGTAATTCGTCTAATTCCCAATCTTCTTTTAAATAAGAATCGTAACAATCGGAATTTACTATTCCAATTAATCCTGAATGATCATTTATCTCTAAAACTCTTGTCATACAATATTAGTATATCCCAAATAAAACAAAAGCGAATATATCCACCTAATTCAAAAATGCATAATTCTATTCCCTACCCAATCCGCTCCAATGCCAAATCCAACGCCATTTGCAACTGCTCTTCTCTACCTATATTGGTATTGTCAAGCACAATAGCGTCATCTGCTTTCACCAATGGATTCTCTTTTCGATGGGTATCGTTGTAATCGCGTTGTTCCAAATTGGTTTTTACTTCCTCCAAGGTGATTTCAATGCCGTTGGCTTGAAGTTCATCAAATCGTCGTTTTGCTCTAACCGCCGGATCAGCAGTCATGAATAATTTCAGTTCTGCTTGTGGAAAAACAACAGTACCAACATCTCGACCATCTAACACTACTCCTTTCTTAGCTCCTAGTTTTTGTTGCAGTGCAACCAATTGTGATCGCACTTCTTTTACTTGACTCAAGGCACTTACAGAATTGTTTACTGCAGTACTTCGAATTTCTTCTTCTACATTTTCGTCGTTCAAATAGGTATCAGAAAATTGCTTGGCTTCATTGAATCGAAAGTCGATGTTGATTTCTTTCAATAATCCAACTACTTCATCATTTGACAAACTAGAAAAATCAGTGATCCCTTTTCGTAAAAAATACAAGGTTACTGCCCGATACATCGCACCAGTATCAATAAAGGCGTAAGATAATTTTTTGGCTAAATTCTTAGCTAAGGTGCTTTTTCCACATGAAGAGAAGCCATCAATGGCTATCACAATTTTAGACATGCGGCTAAATTACACTAATTGTAAAAATCTGAGATACGAGTAACCACAGAAAATGTGTTGGTTGCTCCAGCTTGGTGATAAGCTGCTCGTCCGTAACTGATGTGAAATTTAGAAACTCGAAGGCCAACACCAAAGCTAAAACCAACTAAACCAGTCTTTTCCTCGACCAACAACTCTCTTCTTCGCTGATAGTTATATCCAAATCGAATGTGAAAATTCTCTGAAGGAATAAATTCCATAGAAACAATGGTGTGACGCGCTGCATTTTCAAAAAAACCGTCTTTATTTTTTTCTTCTTCCGTATCTCCTAATAGTGAATTAGTGGCTACAATCTGATTTTCGTAGGTCAAATCAGGTGTTTCTAAGCTGTGTGCTATTAAAGAAAATCGCAATGGCACATTTTTCAATCTTTTTGAAACTCCGGCTTGAATTTCAAAAGGAATGGCCTCTCTATTGTCTTTTTCATAAGTGGTGAATTGTGCACCCATATTTTTAAGCACCAAACTTGCCGTAAATCCACTTTCCTTTTTGTAATAAGTTCCCCCTAAATCGATTGCCATTCCAAATGAATTGTAATCATACAAGGATGAAATGATGGTATTTAAATTGGCTCCAATACTAAAATATTCATTCAATTCTTTTCCATAACCCATTACTATCGCGTATTCACCTGCGTTGAAAGTACCCATTTCGTTACCTCCTGCATCTCTTTCAGTAAAAGTTCCATAACTCACATATCGCATCCCAAGATTAAACGTACCAATTGAATCGTAATGCTTTGTAAAGGAAGTATACCCATAGTTGATATCGGTAAAATAGTTGGTGTAGTTCAACGTCAACTGATTATTCATTTCCTTGTTTAACAAAGCAGGATTTTGCAGCGCTAAATTGGGGTCATTATCTTTAATTGCAATTCCACTACCACCTAATGATGCTACTCTCGCAGAATAAGTAAGGTCTAGAAATTCGTAGGTATCTGTCCCGCCGTTTTGGGCAGAAACTATTCCGGATGAAATCAAAATAAGTGAGAAGGTCAACAGTCTGAGGTGCTTCATAGAGGATATTTTGTCTAATTACGCAAAAGTGCAATTTTTATTGTTAGAATTTAAACTTTGTTATACACGATGTCGAATTCATTGGCAGATATTTCCTCCCAATTCGCTTCAAAATCGACCAACATATCTTGTATTAAATTCCGGTCTGGTAGAATTTTCGCTTCTACTTCATAGGTCAAAAACCGACTGCCTAATAATTGAACCTCAATAAACTTGTCTACCGATTCTATTTTAAAATAGGACTTCCCATTTCTGTATTTTCGATATTGAGGAAACTGCATAAACGTTAATAATAAGTTAAGTTGATTTTATATTTCTAAATTGACGTTAAATTTACACCCATATGAATCAAAAAACCATTCGTTTAGTCATTCTTTTTGCGACCGTAAGTTTGTTAGGAATTGGCTCCTTCCAATTATTTTGGGTCAATAAAGCGTTCGATTTAGAGTCTAAGCAGTTCAACGAGCGTGTTTTTGTGGCCCTAAACAATGTGGCCCGAACCGTTCAAAAATTGAATAAGGATACATCTGATTTATATGCTCCAATTCAACAAATTCGCTCTAATTTTTTTATCGTCAGCACCAACGATACTTTACATCCTTTTCTACTCGAAAATATTATCTCGAAGGAGTTTGAGAATAGAAACATTCAGACTGCTTTTGAATACATTATTTACGACTGTTTCTCCGATTCGATCGTTTTTGGTAAAAATGTACCTTTAGAAAACGACGATCGTTCCTTTATTAATTTTGCTTCTAGAAACGAACGGTGGAAAGAAAGCACACACTACTTTGGGGTTTATTTTCCTGATAAACGCTCTTACATTATTGATGCCATTGACATTTGGATCTACTCCTCTATTTTTATGCTAATTGTGATGGTGTTTTTTAGTTACACCATTTGGGTGATTTTAAAGCAAAAACGAATTGATGAGATAAAAACCGATTTCATCAACAACATGACCCATGAATTAAAGACGCCTATTTCAACGATTTCTTTAAGTACTGATGTATTGATGAAACCAGAGATTATTAATAATCCTGAACGATTAAACACCTATGCTCGAATTATAAAGGAAGAAAACAACCGATTAAAAACTCAGGTTGAAAAGGTGTTGCAGATGGCTTCTTTGGAAAATAGCTCCATAGAATTGGAGAAAAAGGAAATTGACATCCACGAATTGTGTTTACACACTATTCGGAGTTTTGATCTGATTTTAAAGGACAAAAACGGGTCAATGACCACTCAGTTTGATGCCAATCCATCCATTTTTATAGGAGATCCTTTCCATATCGGAAATGTACTGTTCAATATGTTGGACAATGCCATTAAATATTCACCCATAAATCCCGAAATAGAACTCGTAAGCCATTCAGACAAAAAGGGTATTTATTTAGAAATTAGAGATCAAGGAATTGGAATTTCTGATAAAGACAAAAAACAGATCTTTGATAAATTTTATAGAGTAACCAAAGGAGACTTACACGATGTGAAAGGCTACGGTCTGGGATTGAACTATTCTAAAACCATGATTCACCTGCACAAAGGCTGGATTAAACTAAAAAACAATATTCCAAATGGATCCATTTTCACCATCTTTCTTCCCTTTAAACCATAAAGAGGAACCAAAAATGAAACAATACAACGCATCTATATTATTGTTGGAAGACGACGCCAACCTTGGATTTGTTACGAAAGACAAATTGGAGGAAGTGGGCTTTTATGTCAAGTTGTGTGTGGATGGCGAGCAAGCCATAAAGACGATTCAAACAGAACAAGTTGACATTTGCTTATTGGATGTTATGCTTCCAAAAATTGATGGATTTACAGTTGGTAAAATCATCAAGGAAAAAGACCCTTTGATTCCTATTTTGTTTGTGACCGCTCGATCCATGAAAGAAGATCGAATTAAAGGCTTAAAACTAGGAGCTGATGATTATATCACCAAACCTTTTGATTTTGATGAATTAATTTTAAGGATCAAAAATACATTGAGTAGAACCAAACTGCAGCGCAAAAAGATAGATGAAGGACCTAAAGAATATGAAATAGGGAGTTACCATTTCAATATCATAAATCAATATTTAGAATTAGAAGGAAAACGAACAAAGCTCACCAAAAAAGAAACGGACCTTCTAAAAATGTTGTGTGAAAACATGAACGACATTATGAACCGTGATGAAGCCTTAGAGCAGATTTGGGGAGTAAACGATTACTTCAGTGGCCGAAGTATGGATGTATTTATTTCTAAGATTAGAAAGTACTTAAGAGACGATGAACGGATTCAAATTATCAACATCCACGGCGTTGGTTTTAAACTGGCGATTGAGTAGTTTTACTGCATGCAAGACTTTCTATACCAAACTACTGAATACGTTTTAAAAGAGCAAAAAGAGCAGATCGCTGATTCTGTGATAATTCTTCCAAACAGAAGAGCAGCACTTTTCTTAAAAAAGCATTTTGGCAAACTCATCGAGAACCCCATTTGGAGTCCTCAAATCATAAGTGCTGAAGAATTTTTAGAAGAATTGTCCGATGTTAATGTATTGGACAGTTTAAGTCTACAGTTCGAATTATTTTCTGTTTACCAATCCATTGTACCAAAAGAAGAACAAGACAGCTTTGATCAATTCATTCAATGGGGACAGATTTTATTGCAAGATTTCAACGAAATAGATCGTTACCTGATTGACCCAACTGCTATTTTCTCTTATGTGAATGAAGCACGAGCCATTGAAATTTGGAATTTAGAAGCACAAGAAATCAGCGAAGTACAACATCAATATTTGCAATTCTGGAAGCAGATGCAAACGTTGTACACTGCTTTCAGAAAACATTTAAGTGATAAAAAACAAGCTTATTCAGGATTGTCTTACCGAATTGCAGCTGAAAATTTAACGACCGAGAAAGTATCGAATCTGCCTTATAACCACCTTTATTTCTGTGGATTTAATGCGTTAACAGCAGCTGAACAAAAAATCATAGAAAAGCTATTGATGGCGAAAAAAGCGACCATGCTATTTGATGCTGATGAATATTACTTGAATGATGAACTCAATGAGGCCGGCTTATTTTTAAGGCAATTAAAGAAGAAAACACTTTTCAGTGATGGGTTTAAATGGATTGGCAATCATTTTAAAGCACCCAAAAAAATAGACATCTATTCGGTTCCTAAAAATGTAGGCCAAGCAAAACTTGCAGGTCAATTGTTGCAGGAAATGAATCACCCGAATAACTACAAAGATACTGCAGTGGTATTGTGCGATGAAAATCTATTAATTCCAGTACTTCAGTCGTTGCCAGATGCTGTAAATGCAGTGAATATTACAATGGGTTATCCCATCAACAACAGTCCAATTTATACTTTTTTTGAGCGATTCATTCACATTCATGCAAAAGTTGAATTGCAAAATGAACAACGAAAAGAGTATTCATTTTTTTACAAAGATGTATTCAATATTTTGGACCATCCTTTCATGCAATCCATCACTAATCAAGCAGATTCTGCAATCGTAAGTGAGAGCAAAAAAGCAATTCGATTGAACAATGTGGTGTATCTCAATGAAGAGAAAATCATTGAATACCTCCCCTTGTTGAAAGACATCTGCATTTTAAAAGCAGATCAGTTGACTATTGGTGCTTTGCTAAAAAAACTCTTGCAGTTGATTGAAAAAGCAAAAGAAAGATTTGTAGATGAAGGAAATAAGGAAAAGAATAATTTACAATTGGAATACTTGTTTCACTTTGCTAAAATATTCAATCAAATCTCTGATTTACAAGTCAACTACAACAGCATTTCTGAAATAAATACCTTCTCCTCTATTTTTAAGCAATTGTGTAAGCAATCAACCATTCCATTTTACGGGGAGCCTTTGATGGGATTGCAATTGTTGGGGGTATTGGAAACACGAACAATTGACTTTAAAAATTTGATTTTATTGTCGGTCAATGAGGGGATTTTGCCTTCAGGAAAAACGGTGAACTCTTTTCTTCCATTTGATATAAAGACCCAATTTGGACTACCTACGCACAAAGAAAAAGACGCCATTTATGCGTACCACTTTTACCGATTAATTCAACGAGCAGAAACAGTATCCTTGCTTTACAACTCCACCCCTGACCCATTAGGTGGTGGTGAACCGAGCCGTTTCATCAATCAAATCGTTCATGAGTTAAACGCTTATAATCCATCCATTGAAATAGAGCAAAAATTGGTTCAAACCAACCTGAAAGAATACGAACCTTCAGACATTAAGATAAAAAAGACAGCCGAAATAAAGCAGCAAATTATAGATTACTTGAAGCATGGTGTTTCTCCATCGGCGATGAATACCTATTTGAATTGCCCATTAGACTTCTATTACAAATACATTTTAAAACTTCGTGAACCAGAAGAATTAGAAGAGAGTATTGCTCCAAATTCTTTTGGTGATATGCTGCACGAATCATTAGAAGAAGCATTTAAAGAAACGGTGAATCAAAACATTGTGCCAGAAATGATTGATGGGTTAGCAGAAATAGCTCAGAAGAAATGTACTGAACTATTTATAAAAAATTACAGCGAGCAAACCATTCAATACGGTAAAAACCACTTAATTTATAATGTCGCTCAGGATTACATTCGGTTGTTCTTTGAGCAAGAAAAGATATCCTTAAAAAACAATAAACTTCGCATTTTAGGATTGGAACAAAGTTTTAAAGTAGCGTTTCCTTTTGAATACAATGGAAATCAAATAACGACTCAACTAAAAGGCAAAGTAGACCGCATAGACGACTGGAATTCAAACATTAGAGTGATTGATTACAAGACGGGAATCGTAGACGATAAAGCACTGAATCTAAATAAACCATTTGATGAAATAGACTTTAGCAAACATGCGCAAGCTTTTCAATTGTTGTTCTACGCTTATTTGTATCAACAACAAAATAATAGCAAGAGTTTTCCTGAATCAGGGATCATCTCAATGCGGAAAATAAAACAGGGATTATTTCCAGTAAAGTATGGTTCTAAATTTCATTCCGATGATCTAATTTCTGACTTTGAAAATAAGATAAAGCTTATATTTGAAGAAATGTTAACGGTTGAACATTTTGAGCATAAAAGTGATGCAAAATATTGTAAATTTTGCGGTGAATAAAAAAAGCCCTCAGTGGGAATCTGAGGGCTTCTAATATGGGAATTCTAAATACTAACTAAGTATAAACTATTTATTTAGTCTACATAAGACGAAAAAATATATCAAAAAGTTGCTTGAAACAAAAATAATATTACATGAAGACTAAATTCATTCTATTAACTGCTTCTATTTTTCTGTCATTAAGCTCCATAGCGCAAACACAAAGATGTGGTGCAGACCAAAAATTGGCAGAGCAAATTGACGAAAACCCAGGTTTAATTGAGTTAAGAAATCAACAGAACAAAGAAATTGCGATGCATTCCTTGAGTAAATCGAGAGCAGTAATCACCATTCCAGTTGTTGTCCATGTCTTGTATCGAAACAATAATCAAAATATTTCAGCCACTCAGATCAATTCACAAATCAATAGTTTAAATCAAGATTATAGACGATTGAATGGAGATGCCAATCGAACTCCAACTAATTTTTCCAGAGTAGATACTGAAATTGAGTTTTGCTTAGCTACAATAGATCCAAATGGAAATCCAACGAATGGAATTACTAGAACATCGACAACGGTAAACCAAATTGGGGCAACCAATTCCTATTACCGCACCTCTCAAGGGGGAAAGGACATTTGGGATAGAGACTTGTATTTGAACATTTGGGTATGTGATTTAGGCGGCACGTATTTGGGATTTGCCTATCCTCCGGGTGTAGCTCCAGCTGCATATGACGGATTAGTAATTGACTACACCAATTTTGGAACTATTGGGACTGCTATTGCTCCATACAATAAAGGGAGAACTGCAACCCATGAGATTGGTCATTTTTTTAATTTGGAGCACCTTTGGGGGAGCGGTAATGGTGGCTGCGGAAGCACCGATTTTGTCAACGATACACCTACCCAATTCCAAGAAAACTACGGTTGTTTAAATCATCCCTCACCTTCATGTTCTAATACTGGCGATATGTTTATGAATTATATGGATTATGTAGACGACGGCTGCATGAATGCATTTACCTTGGGGCAGAAGAATAGAATGATTTCAGCCATTCAATTGTATAGAACTTCACTATTGAATTCAAATGGATGCGGTTTGGTTGGAATTAGTGAACATGAACTAAAATCAGATTTCTTGATTTATCCAACTTATGCGACGGAATCTATCAATCTGACTACTAAGAAAGTTAGTAATTACCAAGTTGAGATTTTTACGCTTGATGGAAAAATAGTTCAAGAAAGGACAACTAAAGCGACTACTAATTTGTTGTTAAATATAGCAGCGTTAGAGAACGGAATGTACTTTTTGAAAATCACTTCAGGTGGTGCTTCATTTACTGAAAAATTCATAAAAGTATCTCATTAATACCCGTTTTCTATAGGTGATTGCCTAATTTTGGACAAATTATGAATGACATGACCGCAAATAATATTGACCTTGTTCTAAGTGCAGATTTAGACCAAGATTTGAGAAATATAGCCAACAAAGTAGTAGCAGGAGAACGCATCACATTTGACGAAGGAGTAATCCTTTACAAAAAAGGAGAATTGGCTTTTGTGGGCGCTTTAGCGAATTACATTCGGGAAAAGAAACACGGAAACAATACCTATTTCAACAAGAATTTTCACGTAGAACCTACTAATATTTGTGTATTCGATTGTAAGTTTTGTGCGTATTCAAAGCTCTTGAGAGAAAAAACAGAATACGATGCTTGGGAATTGTCAGAAGAGCAAATCTTGGATAAAGTAAAAAGCTACGAAGGCACAGCAGTTACAGAAGTGCATATTGTAGGTGGAGTTCATCCAAAAATGGGATTGCACTATTTTGCCAATTTGATTAAAAAAATCAAAGAAATTCGACCTGAGATTCATGTAAAAGCATTTACAGCAGTAGAGCTAGAATACATGTGCAGAAAAGCGAAAGTGAGTTACAGAGAAGGGTTACAAATCTTAAAAGATCACGGACAGAATTCTTTACCTGGCGGTGGTGCCGAGATTTTTGCAGAAGCCATTCGAGAAGAAATCTGCAAAGACAAATGTACTTCAGCCGAATGGTTAGAAATTCACCAAACGGCTCATGAAATCGGAATGCCTTCCAATGCAACCATGCTTTATGGTCACGTAGAAAGCTTTGAAGATCGTGTTGACCACATGAACCGATTGAGAGAGTTACAGGACAAAACAGGCGGTTTTAACACCTTTATTCCATTGAAATACAGAAATGGAAACAACCAGATGAGCCACGTGTCAGAGGTGTCTGTTATTGAAGATTTAAGAAACTATGCCATTGCTAGAATTTACATGGATAATTTCCCCCACTTGAAAGCTTATTGGCCAATGATAGGTAGAGATACCGCTCAGATTTCATTGTCATACGGGGTAAACGATATTGATGGGACTATTGACGATACAACGAAAATCTATTCCATGGCTGGCGCTGAAGAGCAAAACCCAGCGATGACCACTGAACAGTTGGTAAAACTGATCAAACAGGTACATAGAACGCCATTGGAAAGAGACAGTATTTACAATATTATTAAAGATTATACGAACGAGTTTGAAACAAAGGAAGTATCGCCATACTAAGTTGTTTAAGATAGAAATTAAAAAGAGGTTTGTCGTTTAGATGAACCTTTTTTTATATTCAAAAGACACTGCTCTAATTTCTTGCTTCTCTTTTTTTACCACAAAGGAATAGAGAGCACAAAGATCTCATTAAGCAATCATTGATAAACTAATTTATTAAAATAAGTCTAGCTTCTTGCATCTAGCCTCTAACTTCTTTTTACCACAAAGGATACAAAGTTCTAAAAGAAATAAATTACTGATTGAAAAACTTCTCTTTTCTAATTCAAACCTTCTTCGAATCAATCCTTAAAAAAACAATGAAAATCCAAAGTTTGCTCTTACAAAGGTTGTGTTTTCAAAAATTGTGTTATCAAATAATTCTCTCTCTTCTTCCAAAGCTTATTGATCCATCCAATGATACTCTTTTGACAATAAAATAACTGACTCCCCCAATTACCTTCCATTCCTTAATATCAAATTTCTGTTCAATTTCATTTATCACTCCACTTTGAACATATACACCAAACGATTTAGTTTTAAGGCTTCCAATCCCACCTGCAATCCCTATGAATGGTTTAATTTTCCATGGACCAATATAATAGCGTGCAAAAATGGAAAACAATTGGTCTCTAGTAATGACTTCGCGAGATGTTGCATAATTTGTATTTTGAAATATCAATACATTTCTTTTGTCTCGCTGGAATTGATATTCTGTGCCAATTAAAAATCGTTTTGCAACAAAAAGACCAACATTTGGAGAAAATGTAATATTAGAATAACTTTCATCAAATTCACTATCAGGCGAATCCTTTGATGCCGAGAAGTTGCTTGAAGCACCAACGAAAATAGTACCTGCTTTTAATCCTGTTGCTCTGCTTATTGATTTTATAGAAGTAGAATCATTTTGACTTAATGCACAGTATGAGATACATAATGCGAGTATTGAAAGAAAAACGTGTTTCATTTTATAGTTTTTTATGGAAGTCAAAACTATTGCTTTTATTTTAATAACCAATCCATAAGGTTGTCACAAATCAATCAATGTTAAATTGTTCAATTACCTAAATTGATACATTTTAGAAGTCTAACTTCTTGCTTCTAATTTCTTTTTTTACCACAAAGGCACAAAGACATGCCTGCGGCAGGCAGGAACACAAAGTTGTCGCTAAGTAATCATTGATAAATTATACCATTACTTAATTGATACACTATTGAAATATCTTTTCTAGCTTCTTTCCTCTAGCATCTTTTTAAACCACAAAGGCTCAAAGAAAACAAAAGTCACACTCAGTAATCATTGATAAATTATACCATTACTTAATTGATACACTATTGAAATATCTTTTCTAGCTTCTTTCCTCTAACATCTCTTCTTAAACCGCAAAAGTTCCGCTATTCTCTCAAAGTATAAAACCCGAAATTAGAAATTCTATATCAATCTTAAAAAAACAATGAAAAGCCAAAATCAGCTCTAAAAAATCGGCTATTATCAAAATATTCAACCTTAGTTTCTCCAAAACTTAAGGCTCCTTCTAATGATATATTTTTAGTAATGAAATAACTTAAACCTCCGGTTAATTCCCATTCATTAATATCTCTCTTCGTTTCTCTTTCAGTTGTAATTCCATTAGAATAATTTTCGGTACTACTACTGTTAATGTTTTTTCCAATACCTATACTCCCTTCGATAAAAGGTTTTAATTTCCAAGGTCCAATGTAATATCTGGTAAAGATTGAAAATAATTGGGTGGTGTTTCTATATTCAGATGTTCCTGATGGGATAATTTGGGAGTTTGAAAAGAAAGCATCTTGGTATATACTTTTACTTCGCTGAAATTTAAAATCAGTACCAATTAAAAATTGTTTGGCAACAAAAACACCAATTTTGGGAGTGAGATTAATAGTAGAATAACTGGATTCATAATTACTATTATATGAATCCTTTGAAGTAGAGAAATTACCTGAAGCTCCGACAAAAAGTGTTCCTGCTCTTAACCCTGATACTCTGCTTATTGACTTTACAGAAGTAGAATCATTTTGACTTAATGCACAGTATGAGATACATAATGCGAGTATTGAAAGAAAAACGTGTTTCATTTTATAGTTTTTTATGGAAGCCAAAACTATTGCTTTTATTTTAATAATCAATCCATAAAGTAGTCACAAATCAATCAATGTTAAATTGTTCCATTACTTAATTGATACACTATAGAAGTCTCTTTTCTTGCTTCTAACCTCTAGCATCTTTTTAAACCACAAAGGCACAGAGAACACAAAGTTGTCGCTAAGTAATCATTGTTAAATTGTTCCATTACTTAATTGATACATTAAAAAAAGTCTTGCTTCTTGCCTCTAACTTCTTGCTTCTAACCTCTAGCATCTTTTTAAACCACAAAGGCACAAAGAACACAAAGTTGTCACTAAATGATCAATGTTAAATTGTTCCATTGCTTAACTGATACATTAATAAAAGTCTTGCCTCTAATTTCTTTTCAATAAAGTAGATTAACTTATTGATTAATTGACTAATTCATTTATTCAAAAATTTACCACAAAGGCACAAAGAACACAAAGTTGTCGTTAAGTAATCATTGTTAAATTGTTCCATTACTTAACTGATACATTAAAAAAAGTCTTGCTTCTTGCCTCTCACTTCTTGCTTCTAACCTCTGGCATCTAATCTCTCAACCTTAAACCCAATCCGATCCAAGTTCTCCCAAAAAGTAGGAAAAGATTTATTGACCACTTCAGCATTGTTGATGATGATATAATCTTGTTTTAAAGCCATTGAAGCCAATGACATCGCCATACGGTGATCATTGTGAGTTTCTATAGGCTCAGTCGATTCCGTTAATGTTTGCTCCTTCAATTCTATTCGATCTTCATCCAATTCAATGATTTCGATGCCAAATTTTTTCATTTCAGTTTGAAGCGCTTCTATTCGGTTGGTTTCTTTGATTCTTAAACTTTTGACACCACTAAAAACGGCAGGCAAACCGCTAGTGGCAACTATGGGAATAAACGATTGCACCATATCGGGATAATCATTAAAATCAGTATCAAACTGCATCAATGGATTGTCCACTATTTCCTTACGCAACTTTATTCCTTTTTTTAGATAAGAAACCTTAACGCCGAACTGTTCAAAAAGGCTAGCTACTATGCGGTCACCTTGAATGCTCTCTTTGTTTAATCCCATCAAAGTAAGCTCAGAAGAAGACGCCATGGCTGCAAAACTAAAAAAATAAGACGCAGCGCTCCAATCAGGCTCAACGATAACAGTTAATGGTTTGTATGGCTGACTAGGAATGGTGATCACATTTCCTTTCCAGAGGTAACTAATTCCCAATTTATTCATCAACTTTAAGGTCATTTTGATGTAAGGAGTTGAAGCTACTTTGCCTTTTAGGTGCAAGCTTAAGCCAACTGAAAGTCGGGGTGCAATTAGCAATAAGGCCGAAATATACTGACTACTGATGCTGCCATCAATGGTTATTTCCCCGCCTTTTAATTTTGATCCACGAATCGCAATCGGTGGAAAACCTGGTTCACCCAAATAAGAAATATCTGCTCCCAACTCTCGGAGTGCATCTACTAAAACACCAATCGGGCGTTTCTTCATTTGATCGCTTCCTGTTAGTATTTTCTCCCCTTCAGTCAACGCGTAATAAGCCGTTAAAAACCGAAAAGTAGTTCCAGCATCTTCAGCATCCACTACATTTTTATCTTCACCCAAAATCTGCTTCAATATTTTGGTATCATTGGCTTCACTTAGGTTTAAAATTTCAAAAGATTGATCGCACAATCGCTGAATAATCAACAACCGATTACTGATACTTTTTGAAGCAGGCAACTCCACTTTACCGAATAAAAACTTAGTAGGATGACTGATCTTTAAATTCATAGAGATAATTGATTGTTATAATTTAATATGGCTTGATGGTATTCTTTTTCTGAAACTTCTTGATTGATTACTGACTCTCCAATTGCTGTGAGTAAGGTAAATTGAAACGCATTGTTTCGATTCTTTTTATCCTGTTTACTGAGCGCTATGATTTGTTCAATATCTGATTCTTTTATTGGAAAAAGAGGGAAAAACGATTGAAAAAGAGGATAAACTTTCGATTTTTCTTCGTTTTTCAACAATCCTTTTAAAATTGAAATTTCAAATTCGATCAACATTCCTATTGCAATTGCTTCACCATGCAAAAGGTCTACTTTTCTATTCAGCGCTTGACTTTCGATGGCATGCCCTGCAGTATGTCCGAAATTTAGCTTCTTCCGCTCCCCTTTCTCTAAAGGATCGTTGGTCACGATTTGGTTTTTGATGGCGATGCTTTTATGCACCACTTCTTCAAAGTCGATGTTCTTTAGCTGATCAATCACCGAATGAAAGTAGTGGGCGTCGGCAATTAAACCGTGTTTAAACACTTCTGCCATTCCTGAAACCAATTGTCTTTTTTCTAGCGTTCTTAAAAAATCGATGCACACAAAAACACCCTTTGGCGCTGTAAAGGTTCCCAACTGATTTTTGAATCCTAAAAAGTCAATGCCGTTTTTGTTTCCCACACTTGCATCTACTTGCGCCAATAATGACGTAGGAATATTAATAAAATCGATTCCACGTTTATAAATGGAAGCCACAAATCCACCTAAATCGGTAATCATGCCGCCGCCTAAATTTATAAGAAGTGCATTTCGATCGGCTTGTTGCTCGCTCAAAGTTTGCCAAATGTGTTCGCAAATCTCCAGCTCTTTGCTTTCTTCGCCAGGCTCTACCTCTATTAATTCTACTTCTTGCAGCTGTGGAATAGCTTCTGCTAAAATCGGAAAACAATGCGTCAGGGTGTTCGAATCCACCAAAACATAAATAACTGCATTGGAATAATACTCAGTTAGAAAAAGAGCTAAGTCCGTCAAGATAGCCGATTTCCCGATATAGACGTTAGTACTAGAAGTGGTGACAATGGTGCGCATAGCTCACAAAAATGAACAAATTAATGCGAATATATCGCACAACAAAGAGATAAAACCTAACAATAATAAACCTGATTTAACCTTGAGGTAACCTATTGCAAATCCATTGCATGAAAGATAACTAAGAAAAAAAAGAGCCCATATAGTTCAGTATCCCCAATTTGATTTTTTAAGCTCGCTTTTTAATAATAATTTAGTAGTGATGAAAAAGATTGGTTTACTATCAGATACTCACGGCTATTTACCCCCTGCTGTCTACGAACATTTTGAAGATTGTGATGAAATTTGGCATGCTGGAGACATTGGCACATTGGAATTGATAGAAGAGTTAAAGGAATTTAAACCAGTGAGAGCGGTCTTTGGAAACATCGATGGATTTGATATTCGAAGAGACCACCATTTGCACCAGCGATTTTTCTGTGAAGGTGTGGACGTTTGGATTACTCACATTGGAGGTTATCCAGAACGATACGACCAATCGATCAGAAAAGAGATCCAAAACAACCCGCCAAAATTATTCATCAGCGGACATTCTCACATCCTAAAAGTGATGAATGACAAAAAATTAAACCTATTGCACATCAATCCAGGTGCTGCCGGAAAACATGGTTTTCACAAAGTACAAACCTTAGTAAAATTTACGATTTCTAAAGATGTGATTAAGGATTTACAAGTGATTGAATTGGGGCCGAAGTAGACTTTTTTATTTTTTATTCATGTATTCTTGCCATTGAACAATGAGGTATTTGTCTTTTTGATTTTCTTTTAAGGCCAGAAATCCATAATCGTATACAAACAGGTAAACGTCTCCTTTTGAATTTTTCCAATAATGAGTAAAGTAATTTGGATCAAATCCTTCTTTGATTAATTCTTCTCTTCTCAATGTGGTTTTACCTACTCGATTGTATTTTTTAAGGATTTTTCGATTGGTCTTTAATTGACGATCTACGGAGATAAACAGCTTTTCTTCTACTTTCCTTTTTTCATATTCTGAAGCTCGTTTGCATTCTAATGAGCAATACCTTTTATCGGTTCTCCCTACTATTGGGTTGTTACAAATGGGACATGATTGAATGGACTCCATTGGTTAAAGATAAAAAATAGTCGCTTAATAGTCGCCTATTAAGCGACTATTAGACTGGTAATTGTTCCAATTAGTACGAATTATGTCAAATGAATACTCCTGTTCTATATAAAATCACTTTAAAACACTTGTTTATCAGCAATGAAAAGCAAATTGGTTTACAATTTTACCCCAATAAAGTATTGAATACGTTGGTGAAGGGATTGCCTAATGTGAAATGGAGTAATCAATTCAATATGGTTTATTTACCGAACAACAAAACAACTATAAACTTAATATTCAACACATTTAGAGGTGTAGCGTGGATTGACGGCAAGTTCTTTTTTGATAAGAAATCTTTACACCCAACGAATGAAGCTATTACAGTAAGTAAAGTTGAGCAATGGAAAACAAAAGTTCCTGAAGATTACCTAAATAAGTTAATTCTAAAACGATATGCTGAAAATACGGTCAATACCTATTGCTCAATGTTTGGACAATTCCAAGTATTTTATGAAGGTAGAAATGTGAATGAACTAGGTGAAATTGAGATTAAAAAATTCATGAAACACTTAATAATCAATGGCAAGTCAGATTCGTTTATCAATCAAATGATTAATGCTATCAAATTTTATTATGAGGTGGTTCTTCAAATGCCGAACCGTTTTTATGAATTAGAACGACCCATAAAAAAGGAGCAATTACCCAAAGTTTTGAGTAAAGTTAAAGTTCTGGCAATGATAGAGAAAACAGCTAATTTAAAACACAAGTGTTTTATTGCCATGATTTATTCAGCAGGACTTCGGAGGTCGGAATTACTCAACTTAAAAATTGAAGATATTGACAGTAACCGAATGACGGTTCGGGTTAAAAATGGAAAAGGAGGCAAAGATAGAATCTCTACCTTAAGTGACCACTTACTCCAACTATTAAGGAAATACTATAAAGAATATAGACCGAAAGACTATTTGTTTGAAGGCCAAAAAGGAGGTAAATATTCGGCTGAAAGTGTTTTAAAAGTAGTTAAAGCAGCGGCAAAGCGCGCAGGATGCCGACTAACAGTTACGCCACATATGCTTAGACATAGTTTTGCCACTCATCTATTAGAAGATGGAATAGATCTTAGAAAGATTCAGCATTTATTAGGGCACAATAGTTTAAAGACAACAGAAATTTATACTCATGTTACAAGCAAGCCTGAAAGACGATACAATAAGAAATGGAAATTTGGCAATACATAGAAATTTTAAGAAGACCTAACAAGACTTGGTTTTTCTCAAAGGACAACACCGAAGAGAAAATTAACGCCTT
>NZ_JBSRUB010000025.1:0-91694 GCF_055129545.1 Acidiluteibacter sp.
CAATTTATCAAACTCCTCAGCCGTATGAACAAATGAAGCTCCAGTCCCTCCTAGTGTATAAGATGGGCGAATAACTAAAGGAAAGCCTATTTCTTGAGCAAAGTTTTTTCCTTCTAAAAATGAATTTGCGATTTTAGAGGGAGCCACAGGAATTCCGATTTCTTGCATTAGAGTTTTAAACTCGTCCCTGTCTTCAGTGACATTGATTGCTGCTATATCGACTCCAATCATTCGCACATTATACTTTTCCCAAAGTCCAATCTCATCGCATTTTATGGCCAAGTTTAGTGCAGTTTGGCCTCCCATTGTTGGCAAAACAGCATCTAGGTCTGGATGTTTAATTAAAATCTCTTCAATCGACTCTGGTTCTAGAGGAAGCAGGTAGATATTGTCTGCAACAACTTTATCAGTCATTATCGTGGCCGGATTAGAATTTATCAATGTCACTTCTATTCCTTCCTCACGCAATGATCTTGATGCTTGTGAACCCGCATAATCAAACTCACATGCTTGTCCAATTACAATTGGACCGCTTCCAATAATCAAAACGTGTTTAATACTATTATCCTTTGGCATTACTTTTAGTTTTCTTAAAATTAGTTTGATTAATTAGTTTGCAAAACTACTATTTCTAGATAAATTTTTCGATTGATTTTATTAACAAGAGGGCATAAAAAAAGCGGAACAAAATGTTCCGCTTTTTCTTTATTTCTTAGCCTACTTAGCAACTATAAACTTTGCTGTTTTAACTTCAGTAGCTCCTCTTAATGTTAAGAAGTAACTTCCGTTACTCAAATCACTCAACTGTAATTGAATTTTTTGGGCTCCTTTTGGCATATTCCCTAATTGTTTTGTTTGAACAATTCTCCCTGAAAGATCATAAACTGTAATGGTCAAATTTTCAGATTTCCCTGTAGTAAATTCTATTGTAGAATTTGATACAACTGGATTTGGATACATTTTAATTTTAGACTCAAACGTATTGGTTGACGCCATTATTTCTCTTGCACTAACAAACTTGTCTGATTTAAATATTCCTCGACCATGACTTCCTGCGTATATAACACCAGAATTAGTGGCATATTTATATCCAAAAATTTGTTGCTGAACCTCATAAACAGGAACTCTAGCTAAACCAGCATTCTCCTCAGTCCATACTACATCATTTGCGTTAGCGGTAAATGCATTGTCTGTTGCATAAACACCGAACTCTGTCCCAATTACAACATTGTTGTTATTTGCTTTATCAATCACAGCAGAATAAACAGGAAACTTACCTAAACCTGTACCTTGAATTGATTCAAAAGAAGTAACTGGATCTCCTGCTGTAGTTGCAAAAGTGGTTCTGTAAACATAAACCTGATTGCTATAATTACCACATGTTACAATCACATTATCAGCATTATTAGGGTCTACTGCTATTCCAGTTACTGCTCGACCTGAAAACCTACCGAACCTTTTACATTTGATAAGGCTTGATCCAGTTGTAAAGGAATAGTCATTTGCAGACCATGCAGCATTCAAACCAGAAACTCTATATAAGTCTCCACCAGAAGTACCAGCGTAAATAATATCTCCGTCTCTAGATACGGCCATTGAAATAACAGTTCCATCAAATCCATCAGGCAATGAAGTTGACCCTGCAATTCTATTCCAGCGAATTTCTGTGCTTGCTATACTTTTAACAGCATCGCGAGTAATGTGCAAACTACTTGAGTTTCCTGAAACAGCAGCATTTGCTAAAATTGCCATAGATTGATAAGGATCAACAACTCCCTCAAAAGTAACTTGTATATTAGAATCTAACTTAACAACAGTAGTATCAGCAACAACAGTTACCTCATGCTTGATAAAGCGATTTCTAGTTTGACTAGGTAACAAAATTGAATCACCATATCTATATTCTTTATCAGTTCGGACTGTTATATCTAAAGTATCTCTTGAGTTTACATCGTTGAATGTCTCCCATAACCTAAATGAGGTATAAAATGGACCACAACCGGCAGTACCTATAGTTGGAGAGCATCTTCCAGACAAATCACTATTGTAAAAATTTCCCCCGTTGATATTCAAGCTTAGTATATCATCAGATATACCTGTCATCTTTAACACCTTACCATAATATAGAGAAGCAAAACCAACTTCAGGTACTAAGGCTGATAATTCACTATCAAAACCATCACCACCTCGAATCTCGACTCCAGTTCGTCCTTGACCGACGCTAAAACCAACCAGAAGTGATCCATTATCTTGAGCTCCACCCAACACTTTTCCAGTTGGACCAACACCAATGTCATAAAACTGAGTAACGTTATATCCTCTATTCGTAGATACGAACTGAGGCGTTTTGTCTGTTAAATTAGAAGATCTAAAAATCCCACCATCTGTTCCAATTAACGCTTCATTTCCACTTACAAACGTAATTCTATGAATATCTGAATGCACATAATTAGGATTACCGGTTGAACCAAAATTATAAGCAATTTGTGCCCATGATCCGGTAAAATTATTATTTTGTGATTGTTTCCACTCCCATAAGGTAACTCCACCAACTAAAATGTGTCCAGGATTAGTTTTTGAGACTGCAATAGCATTATCATAACCACCTTGGCATTGTTGCGAACTACAAAAAGGATCAAAAGAAGTAGTGCCTCCTGGTCCAATTACAGTCCAGTTTACTCCACCATCAATTGATTTTAGTATTCCAGACAATCTACTTACGGTAGCAGAAGCATAAACTACATTTGGATCAGAAGGAGCTATTGCGATTTCAGTTCTACCTGAAACAATTGGCAAAGGTGAATTCACAAATGTACCTGAATCACCATTTGGAGACAAGTAAATATCTTGCCCAAAAGCAGCAATCACTTTTCCGTTAGATGCAACGTCTACATCCTGACATGCTCTAGTCATGGCAGGTATTACTTCTTTCCAAGTTACTCCTGCATCAGGAGACATCATTAATCCGTCGACTTGTGCTACAAAAATCCGATTTGAATTTGTTGGATCAACAGCAAGGTGGTTAATTCCAGACCATCTTATCCCTCTATTATTTGCGAAAGATGGACCCACTAATTGTTGAACTTGACCATTGCCAATTAATTTAAACACTCCTTCTCCAATCATTTCTGAACCGAGTCCTTTGTTATTAATTGATCCGTCAAATAAAGGCCCTGTACCAAAATAGATAGTTCCATCAGGTGCTTGAGCTAAATCAGCAATAGCCATATTGTCTAGACTATTGTTGTAAGCTGTCCAAGAAACACCTCTATTCTCAGAAATCCAGATTCCTCCGGAAACAGCCCCTGCAATGTATCTGTTTGGATTTTGGTTATCTACGATTAAAGCTCTAGTCCTTCCACCCACATTATCAGGCCCCATTTCTTGCCAATTAATATTGGCCGCCTTTGGAACGTACTTAGCTTGTAGCTCTTTCCTTACTCTTAGAACTTCATCAACAGGAATTTTACCAGTTGCATCAGCACGAAGCATTTTATAATATTCTGCCATTCCTTTTGCTAGTGGTGCGGATGCAGAAAGTGTTGTATTTTTAGGATAATAAGCCTGTTCTTGATTAGACAACATAGAGTTGGCACCTAAAATGACACCACCTAATGCTAATAACCCAATGGTAAACTTTTTGACTTTCATATTATTAATTCTTTTTAAATAAAAACTACAGAAAACAGCCACAAGATAAGTAAATTTAAAATAAACATACTACTCTTTTGACAATTTTACACTTTAATATCTTAGACTATTTTAACAACTAAAACGCTGCCTTGTTCATTCATTTTTTTTCACTCCATAAAGTAAATTAATAGAGAGACTGTAATAAAACTGCTGATTTTCTGAGTAGGCCATTATTGGAATTTTTCTGGCAAATCCATCAAAAGTAAAACCTACTTCTATTGCTTTTAACACATTATTACTGTTAGCATATTCAAAATTCAAACCTAATTTAGCATGTATACCAGGCTCTAATTTTATTTTTTCGATTCCCTTAAGTATGGACGCTCTACCATATATATTACTTGATTCATGATTAACAGGATCATACCTTTCTGTAGAATAGTAACTATTAGATAAAGGGTCATTGGGGTCTATTTCATCTTTAATAATAATTAAATAGACGGGTTTTAAGAAAGCAATTGTAGGACCGATTAACGCCGTATAATTGATTGAAACTCCACTGATGCTTTGTTTAGAAATAAATGATTTATGAACACCTATTGATGGCCTTAAAAAAGTTAATGTATTTAATTTACCAAATACATAACCTTTTGCATCTTCATGAAAAGGGTGATAGGTTTTAATTTCTCTGTGATTTTTCCAATTTACAATCTCAATTTGATACAACCGTTGTTTAAACCCAGTTAAAAATTTGCCATATCTAAAATTCGCACCAAAACCATTGGTATGGATTAAAAGTCCACCTGCCAATTCCGTATTGTACTTTACCACTGTTTCTTCAAAAATAGTTTCTTGAGAAAAAGCAGAGTTAAGAATTAGGGATAAAAAAAATGTTATTATTGCTTTATTCATAATCTCAAACAAAAATAGCAATTAAATGAATAGTATAAACGAGACACCAACCATTATAGGAAGTTATGCAAAAAACTTAAGAACTGAACTGATTCATCAGAAATCCAGTACTAAAATTTTGACAGATGCTCCATTAGATAACAATGGAAAAGGTGAACAATTTTCCCCAACTGATTTATTGGCAGGAGCGCTAGCATCATGTATTTTAACGGTAGCAGCAATTAGAGCAACTGAAAATAATTTTGAAATCGGGGAATGTGAATTTAATGTCTTGAAAAAAATGCAATCGGATCCAAGGAAAATAAAGACCATTCAAATTCAATTTATTTTCCAGAATGAATTTAATGATTCACAAAAGAAAATTATAAATAAGGCAATTAAAACTTGCCCGGTGGCGCTGAGTTTAAATCCAGATATAAATCAAGAAATATCTACTATTTATGCTAACGCGCTTAAGATAGATTGAGGCACTATGGAGTTATGCGATGCTGTATATATGACTTCGCCATTTTTGAAAATTAAAACTTGAGGACTTTCATGTTCTACCGAGAACTCACTAGCTATGAAATTAGATAAATCCCGATAACGGATCAAGTCAAGATAAAGAAACTGATCAATTGGAATAGATTCAATCCACTTATTCTCCAACCTATTTTTAGCCATTGAACTTATGGAACATCTAGTGCTATGTTTAAAAAGCAAAAACAGTCGCCCTGAATTGTCTTTTTTTACATTGTCAATAGATTCTATTGAATTCACTTCAATCCAATTCATTTTTTATGAAGGAGAGTTTGATTTCACAATCTCTGCTTTACTGTAAGCAGCACATTTGTGGGACGACTTACATGAAAATAAAACTACTGCTAAAACTACTAGAGAAAATACTAATGCTATTTTTTTCATCTTTGAAATTTCAAATTATTTTACAAATGTAAGAATTAGGAAACTAACAAATTTAAATAATTGTTATTTTATGAACATCAAATATTGAATAACCGAAATTGAAATCTATGAAAATAAAAAATAGAGAATGGCAAAAATGGCTCCATAATGAACTTGACAAAGGCTATTATAAAAAATTGGAGCAGTTTCTTGAGCATGAATATGCGAATAAAACAATATTTCCCCCACAGAGAGAAATTTTTAATGCCCTAGAAATAAATCCTCCACAAAAAATTAAAGTAGTTCTTCTTGGACAAGATCCTTATCATAAAAAAGGTCAAGCTCACGGATTATCATTTAGTGTGAATAATGGCATTGCGATTCCTCCAAGTCTCAGAAATATTTTTAAGGAAATAGAAAGTGATTTGGCTGTTAAAAATATACATACCGACTTAACTCCTTGGGCTCAACAAGGTGTACTTTTGTTAAATACTGTTTTAACTGTGGAGGAAGGAAAAGCTGACTCGCACAAGGATAAAGGCTGGGAGGAGCTTACAGATTCTATTATTTCTCAGATAAGTAAAAATAATAAAGGTGTCATTTTTTTGTTATGGGGTAGCAAAGCCATCAAAAAGAAAATCTTGATTGACGTTTCAAAACATTATATATTGGAAGCCCCCCACCCTTCTCCACTGTCGTCTTACAGGGGATTTTTTGGTTGCAAACACTTTTCAAAGGCTAATAATATATTAGTTGAATTGGGAAAAGAACCCATAAATTGGCAAACTTAAATCGACCATTAATTGAAACTCATTTTTTCTATACTATTATTAGTCATTCTACCTTTGATAACGGTTGCACAAAAGATATCGATTCAATATTTTAGTGATTTAAAAATTGATACTCGGATTCAACTTCCAAAAACTGCGAAAGACTCCATTGGCGTAATTCGAATCGCACAAAATATTATTAATCAATACAGAGAAAATTCATACCTCACTGCATCAGTTGACAGTATTGTTTATACCAATTCAGACTCAGCCAATCTCTTTCTATACATTGGCAAAGAGTTTTCATGGAGTAAATTAAGTAAAGGAAATATCAGTGATGAAGCATTAAGTAAAGTAAACTATAGAGAGAATATTTATTTCAACCGGCCATTTAAAGGCAAAGAAACTGGCATCTTCTTGGAAAATCTATTGAAATATTATGAAAACAATGGTTTTCCATTTGCTCAAATAAGCCTAAAGGTTCAGGAAATAAACAACACAGGTTTAATTGCAGATTTAAATGTTGAAAAGGGTCCGGAATATAAAATTGACAGTATTTTAATTTATGGAAACTCTAAGGTTGGTGAGCGATTCTTATACAATTATATTGGTCTAAAGCCCGGCAGCGCATATAACGAGACTTTAATAAATGACATTGGAACTCGATTGGATGAGATTCCATTCCTCGTGCAGACTAGACCATTTGAAGTACAATTTTTTGAAAAGGAATCTAAAGTACTGATATACCTTAAAAAGAAACCTGCAAGCAGGTTTGATGGAATTTTAGGAGTATTAACCAATGAAGAAACAGGAAAAATTGACATTACTGGAAACATCGAATTAAACCTAAAAAACGCAATAGGGAAAGGAGAAGCATTTGATTTAGAATGGCGGAAGCTTATTGGTGAAACGCAAAACCTTAAAATTCATCTAAACTATCCTTTCTTGTTTAATACTCCGTTTGGAGTTGATGCAGGATTTGAGCTTTACAAAAGAGATACCTTATTTTTAGATGTTTCTTTTAAATTAGGTTTGCAATATGTCTTTAAAGGCTATGATTACATTCAGGTTTTTATAAAAAATAATTCATCTCGGAGACTTGGTTCAAATACAACATCATCTGCCCCGCTTCTTGACCTGCCTCCATATGCTGATTACAATTCTATATTATACGGTATAGAATATAATAAAGAAAAATTGAACTATAGATATAACCCACAAAGAGGTTATCAATTAAATATCAATGCCTCAACCGGAAATAAAAACATTCAACCTATAGCATCACTGCAAGAAACAAACCCTTCCATTTATGAGGGCATTCCATTAAAAAGCAGTATTTTCCAAGGGAAATTTGATGGCAGTTATTACATTCCAATCGCCAAAAGAAGTGTTATTAAATTAAGAAATCAAATGGGATACTTATTTAATGAATCTTTGTTCGACAACGAATTATTTCGAATTGGGGGAATAAAAACACTTAGAGGATTTGACGAAGAATCTATATTTGCTTCTAGTTACATCATTGGAACAATAGAATACAGATTTATTCTTGACAAAAATTCAAGTATTTACTTATTCTCTGATGGTGGATATTATGAAAAAATAAAAACGACCATACACGATACCCCTATTGGCTGTGGGGTGGGAATGAACTTTCAAACAGGAGCCGGTATATTCTCAATAAATTACGCTGTTGGAAAGCAATTTGACAATCCAATTGATTTTAGGGCATCTAAAATTCATTTCGGCTTTGTTAATTTTTTCTAAACCAATTACCTTTGCTCAAACTCAAATTATTTGAAATCTAAATTCACCTTCGCGATACTGTTTTTGTTTTTAATCAATTTCAACCCAGCACTAAAAGCAGGAGGAATTGCCACATTTATTGATGATTACATTAATATAAAATACCAGCGGTCTTTTGATTCATACCTTTTTGTTTCCGTGAAACGACAAAAAATATTTTATATAAAAAACGGGAATGTGGAGAAAATCTTTCTGATCTCTACAGCAAAAAAAGGATTAGGCCAAGAAATTCACAGTGAAAAAACCCCAGAAGGATTACACCAAATCAAGCAAATGATAGGAAGTAATCTTCCGAAAGATGCAATTTTGAGGGAGAGAGAATACAGTGGAGAAATAGCTACTATCTACACAGATGAAACAGATGTAGAGGATGATTTCGTAACTAGTCGAATTATGTGGTTAGAAGGATTAGAAAGTGGAATTAATAGAGGTGGAAATGTAGATTCTTATAGTAGGTATATCTATATTCACGGCACTCCTGAAGAAGGGTTGATCGGCAAGCCAGCAAGCCATGGATGTGTCCGAATGAAAAACAGTGAAGTGATAGAATTATTTGATTTGGTTCAAGTGAATACTCCTGTTCTAATTTTGAACTATTAAAATTTCGTCCATGGAAATCTTCATCTATTCAATCATTTCTATCCTAATTGGAATTGCAGTAGGATTTGTTATTCAGAAACAAATCCTGCCGAAAGTTGAAAAAAGTGAATCCTTTTTAAGAATGGAAGCTGAATACAATTCTATTCTGTCTCAATTGATAGAATTGAAAAATGAAAAAAACAACCTTCAAGGAGAGAACAATTTGCTTCTAGCAGCAAAAAGTTCTTTGGCAGAAAGAAATAGTCAGCTCACTATTAATCAAGAAAAACAGAAGGAAGAAATTGAGAAAATGAGCATTCGTTTTCAGAATGAATTCGAGTTACTAGCGAATAAGATCCTTTCAAAAAACACCAAAGATTTTTCAGAAACACATCAATTAAAACTCGCTGAAATCCTAAACCCATTGCAGACCAAAATAAAGAACTTTGAAGAATCGATAGAAAAAAAATATATCGATGACACCAAAGAAAGGGCGGGTTTAAAGCAAGAGTTGAAACAATTGTTATTATTGAATGAAACTTTAAGAGATGAAGCAAACAACCTGACCAATGCATTAAAAGGAGAATCCAAAACTCAAGGAAATTGGGGGGAGTTAGTTTTAGAACGAATTCTTGAAAATTCTGGATTGCAAAAAGGGGAAGAGTATGATACTCAGTTTAGCGGTAAGAATGAGGCGGGCAAACGACTGCAACCTGACATTATCATAAAGTTGCCTGAAAACAAACATCTAATTATTGATTCAAAAGTTTCATTAACCGCTTACGAACGATTTTCTACATCAGATGATATCTTAGAAAAAGCGACTGAGCTAAAGTCCCATATTGTGTCTATAAAAAGTCACATCAAATTATTATCTGAAAAACATTATCAAAATATTAATCACCTGAATACTCCTGATTTTGTGATGCTTTTTATTCCAATTGAAAGTTCTTTTGGCATCGCCATCAGAGAGGACAAGGCACTTTTTCAATATGCATGGGATAAGAAAATCGTCATTGTTTCCCCTTCGACATTATTGGCTACTTTGCGCACAATAGCCTCCGTATGGAAATATGAAAAACAAAATAACAATGCGATGGAAATTGCCAAGAAAGCAGGCCAATTGTACGATAAATTTGTAGGTTTTTTAGATGATCTAGAAAAGCTAGGAAAAAACATGGATCAGTCCAAATCCAACTATGATCAATTGATGAATAAAATTAGCTTAGGAAATGGTAATTTAGTAAAACGAACCCAAGAGTTGAAAAAGCTTGGAATAAAACCGACAAAAGATATTCCTAAAAACTTTTTAGAACCTAATGAAGATTAAAAATCAACTACTTCCGACATTACTAATAACTCTAATACTGTTTAGTTGTAGTACTACACAAAACACATCAAATATCAATTTCGCCTACATGTATGATCCAGATCCTGCGATCATCCGTCCAAATTTTAAAATTTTTCATTTAAACGAGACTGAATCTAACTTCTATTTTGGGATTGAATCCACGGAAGTTTTGTACAGTAAACTCGAAAAAGACACTCTTTCTGTAGCAAATTTAAAAATTAAATATAAGCTATTCGAGCAATCCAATTTAGAAGTTATTTTGGATAGTACTACTTACCACATGAGAGATACTGTAAGTGTAAAAGTTGCAAAAACACTATATGGAGGCTTTCTTATTCCTGCAGAAGCGAACAAAAAATATTTCTTAGAGGTAAGAATAAGAGATGTAAATAGGGATTTGAATACTGTTGAGTTTTTTACTTTTGTGAAGTACCAGCAAGTCGATGAAAGCAACTTTATGTTGTTAGATTCAAATGACCTACCCATTCTAACTAGCATTGTTAATCCCAATCAACCAATTAAAATTGTCAAGAGTCCTTGGATTGCAAACAAAGAGTACAAGATTGAACAATACATTGAGCCATTTGCACTTCCTCCTCCGCCATTTGCAGACAAAGGGTTGGCATACACTCTGCCTTCAACCTCCGACTATGAAAAGGATGTGTATTTGGAGGATACTATTAATTATACTTTTATAAGCAATGGATTATATGCCATACATGATGATAGTTTAAATCAAGTTTATGCTATTTTGTGCTTACATGAAGGGTTCCCAAAGCTCACTAAAGTGGATTATTTAATAGAGCCAACTAGATATATTTCGACTCAATCCGAATTTGAAAAGCTAAAAATAGACCTTGACAAAAAGGCGGCTGTAGATAATTTTTGGTTAACCATTTCGAATGATTTTAACCGAGCGAAACAGATTTTAGGAGAGTACTACAAACGAGTAGAAAGTGCCAATAGATATTTCACTGACGTGCAAGAAGGTTGGAAAACAGATAGAGGATTGATTTACTTGATTTACGGGACTCCATCAACAATTTATAAGGGCTATAATTATGAGAATTGGGTGTATGGAGAAGAGACCAACATGCTTTCCATTACCTTTAAATTTAGACGATTAAATAGTCCATTATCAAAAAATACATACATTTTAGAACGCAGTCAAAGCTTCAAGAGCGCTTGGTATAGAGCAGTAGACAATTGGAGACAAGGACGAGTATATTAAAACCATGAGAGAAAACGAAAACGATAAGAAAAAACCAAATGAATTATTTTTTGGTATCCGAGCAGTAATTGAAGCAATAAGAGCTGGGAAAGATGTAGAAAAGGTTTTGGTTCAACAGGATTTAAGAGGCCCGTTATTAACTGAGTTAAGAAAAACCATCAAACAGTATGGTATCCCTAGTCAAAATGTTCCTGAAAACCGGTTAAAGTATATTGATGGAAATCATCAGGGAGTTATCGCTTATCTTTCTCCCATAGAGTTTTTTGATATCGACGATTTATTAGCCGGGATCTATGAAAGAGGTGAAAATCCATTTTTGTTAATTGCTGACCGAATTAATGACGTGAGGAATTTTGGAGCGATTTGTCGTTCGGCAGAATGCGCTGGAGTTCATGCCATCATCATTCCTGCAAAAGGATCAGCAGAAATCACAGCTGATGCTGTTAAGACATCAGCCGGCGCGCTAATGCGAATTCCGGTATGCCGTGTTAAAAGTTTACCAGCTTTAGCAGAGAATTTAAAAAACTCAGGAATTCAATTAATTAGCTGTACTGAAAAAACTGAAAGATTGATGACTGATGCAAACCTGAAGGGTCCAGTAGCAATAATTGTTGGAAACGAAGAAGTGGGAATTTCTTCGACACTTTTAAATTTATCAGATCAGTGTGTTAAAATTCCATTGAAAGGTGAGATCGGTTCGTTAAATGTATCAGTAGCAGCTGGAATTATTGTATTTGAAGCTTTGCGCCAAAGAGATTTATGAAGTTTGATGAGAAAACAAGTGTAAAGTATCTTCTATGGCTGATTGTTATTCTGGGCACAGCTCTAAGGCTCTTCCATTTGAACGATTGGAGTCTGACTAATGACGAATTAAGTGCAATAACCAGAACGCAACATGACTCAAACTTATCACTTTGGCTATCATACGCTTCTGCACCAGACACCCATCCTCCTCTAGTTCAGTTTTTTATTTATAATTGGACTTTACTATTTGGGTTTAATCAAGTAGCTTTAAGGATCCCATTCATTATTTTTGGAATCATTTGTATTCCACTCAGCTATCGTGTATTTCGGATGTGGTTTTCTGACATTACAGCAGTATATGTGGCTGCCGGTATCGGATTATTGCAGTACCCGATTCTATACTCTCAAATGGCAAGACCTTATAGTGTCGGCCTGCTATTCATGTTATTATTCGCTTATTACTGGACCAAGTTAGTTTTACTAAATCGGTATAATTTTAAAACGTATCTTTTATATATTCTCATTGGGATCTGCTCCCTTTACATTCATTATTTTTTATCTTTAAATATTTTCATTCTAGGAGTTTCAGGATTATTCCTAATAAAAAAATACCGTAGAAAAGCCTATTTAATAATTAATACAATTGTTGCAATTGGCTTTCTACCCTATTTGAAATATTTTCTAATTCAGCTCAAAATTGGAGGAGTTGGTGATTGGTTGCCCTTACCTGAATTCAACTTCTACCTTACCTATCTATTTTATACTTTCAATTATAGCTGGTTAACTATCCTAATAATTGCAACTATCTCTATTTTAGGATTGGTGTCTTACAAAAACAAATTCAATAAAAACTCTTGGGTTTTGCTCGTTTTGGTTTTGGCGCCTTATTTAATTGGTCATATCTATTCCATTAAAGTAAATCCAGTTTTACAATACTCTACCTTAATTTTTAGCTTTCCATTTTTATTGGCTTTCGTTTTCTCGTCAATAGAGGGCAAAGACTTGAAAGGTTTGTATGGTATTTTATTAATTATTTTTATTGGGGTTGCTACTTTCACTTCTTATAGAACTTGGGATAATTATCATTTACACCCATTTGGCAATTTCAAAAATGCCTCTACAGTGATGCACAATTGGGCTGATGAGTTGCCAGAAAACAGCAGCGATATTATTATAAATGCCGTAAACTATAACTATTACGAATTCTATTTAAAGCAGTTAAATTGCCAACATCAATTTCTAAAAACTACAATAAAAAGTGAAAAAGACTTGGGTGATTTAAGCAAGCATTTTGCAAACAGCAAAAAGGAAAATTTAATCTTTTCATGGTCTGCGGTCAATAATTATTACGAATTGAAGGAGTTGATACGGTATTACTTTCCAGAGATTAAAAAACTTGATGGTCATTTTAATTATGAAGTTATTCATTTTACTAAGGGAATACCACCTGTAAAAACGATTGATTATTATTCTAGTTTTGAAAGCCCAAATACAGAATGGAATTTCAATACCACCTTCATTGATACAATGAATAGCAAAACTGGAATTAAATCCATATTAGTAACTCCTGAACAAGAATATCCAGTTTCATTGAAAGATATTGACGCATCAGATTTTAATCCCGGAGAAGCCAATATCATTACCTTCTTAGTTCATTTTAAATCCAACCAACCCTTGGATGCTTTACTTGCCATTTCTATTGATAATGAATCAGGCAATCAGAATTGGCGTGGAATGTCGTTAAAGGAATTTAACCAACAAGGACAGTGGTCAGTGGGTTTAGTTTCTATATTTTTAGCTCAGCCCTTGGAGAAAAATGACAAAATAAAGGCTTATGTTTGGAATCGAAATCATGAAACTTTTTGGCTGGATGATGTCTCCTTTTATGCTTATTCAGACAGCAAATATTATCTAAAAAAATAACCCTTGCTTTACTATTTCATTAAGTACATAATGCGGTTTTCGTTATTCGTTTTCTATAAACGAATCATTAAAAATGGTTTTGCAAACATCCCATTAAACAAACCGAGTATTTTTGCCTGTACTCACCCCAACTCTTTCTTGGATGCTATTATTATTGGGGCTTATAGCCCTCGAAAATTATATTTCTTAGCTCGATCAGATGTTTTCAATACTTCATTTAAAAAGTGGTTGCTTTCGAAGATGAACTTGATCCCCATCTACCGATTACAAGAAGGAAGTGAGAATTTGCACAAAAACGAAGATACTTTCGCCAAGTGTTTTGAGATTATGAAAAAAGGGGGTTCTATTCTTATCTTCTCCGAAGGAATTAGTATCACCGACAAATTGGTGCGTCCCTTAAAAAAAGGAACTGCTCGAATTGCTTTTGGAGCAGAATCATACAATAACTTTTCTCTCGATTTACAAATCGTGCCGATGAGTTTAAATTACAACTATCCAGCAAAATTTAGAACCGAAGTTGTTGTTGGTGTTGAGAAGCCGATTGCTCTAAAAGAGTATAAAGAATTATATGAAGAATCGGAAGTAAAAGCGATTCGACAATTTAACGAAGCACTGCTTGCAGGAATAAAAGCAGCCAGTATCATCGTAGACGAAAAAACGGAAATTGGGAAAACCTATGAGATCATTGCTCCTATTTATCGGTCACAATTATCTGATCAATCGGTTCGTTTGGATCAAGAACAGCGCTGGGCCAATTTAGCAGACAACTCAAAATTAATCGAAACGGCAAAAGAATATTCAGTGTTAAATAATGGCATCACAAATGAAGATGCGATTGAAGAAGGAAGAGTAAATCCAGTCTACAGTTTAGGGGTTCGACTTGCTTTTTATATTTTATTTATTCTAGGCTACCTTCCAAATGCTTTACCCTTTATTTTAGCTGAAAAGGTTACAGACAAAAAAGTTAGACTTATAGAGTTTTACGCTTCGGTACGGCTATGTTTATCAGTATTAATCTACCTCGTTTACTTTCCAATTGTTAGTTATATTGTTGGTGCACTATTAAGTATACCGACAATCATAATCGGGTCCTTCTTTATTCTTTCAGGAACTTTATATACTTCCATAAGAGATACTTTTAGAAAGCAGATAGAATCCTATCAATTCTTCTCATCAACTAATTTTGAGAAGGCTATTGTGTTAAGAAATAAATTATTGGATTATCGAAAAATAACTGATTAGATTCTAATCTTTCACCCGATTAAATCGCAATGCTTTAACCATCCAAGTAGGTAAACTTTTTTCAGGATTCCGATTCTTCAAATTCAAGTACCAACCCATTTTTTTCATGATTGGAATTTTATGTGTTTCCACAAATTCTATTAGAGTTCCATCAGGATCTGAAATGTATGAGAAATGGCCTGCAGCTTCACCCATATCAAAGCTATTTTGACTGTCTACGGTAAAAGGAAAACCCTTTTCTTCACACTCATTTCGCAAAGAATCCATATGACGAATATCGAAGCAGATATGAATAAATCCAAGGTCGCCCCAATACCTATCTTTGTATATTTTAGTTCCTTTTTCTTCACTTAAAGCAACTAATTCAATCGTTGATGGTCCTAATAATTTACTGAAGCTACCCTTTCTTAAAGAGGTATGTTTTAGTTTAATTCTTCTCGCTTTTCTTTTACCACCGTTTAGGTTAGCAAAATCTTCAAAAACTCCAGTTTCGTCGTAAACCACTTCGTCATACTCCAAAATATCACGATATACTTTCAATGCAGCATCAATATCAGAAACACCAATAATAGCACCACTCGCTCCTCCTGTTGAATAACTATTGCGGTCGAACCAACCATCGGCTTCTTCCATTTGGAAAATATTTCCGTAAAGGTCTTTAACAAAAAAATGTTTCTTCCCAGCAGGATCTTTCATTACATCTGAAAGCACCTCCAATTGGTCCTTTTTATATTTTTTGTGCAAGGCCTCTACATTCACTACTTTCATTTTAGCAGCGTAAATGCCATGATCCCCAAATTTAATTTCAAAATTAGCTGGTTCGGGTAAACGAGAAGTAAACTGCCATATTTCAAAACCACCACCACCTTGCATATTTATAGCAAGTACGGCATTGCGTTTATGCACTTCATTACCAGTATAATTGATCATTAACTTTGCCTCCGCCTCTTCCTGAAAAATAGGCACATCCATCCCAAAATTTTTGCGATACCACGCCCATGCTTGAGGCACATTTGGCACTCCAATTCCAATCTGCTGAATTCCGCTAATTATCTTTCCTTGCTTTTCCAAAATGATATGAATTAAACTGGTTTGATATTTTTTGCAATTTTAAAGAAAATTGACGGGGTAAACCGTCGAATTGCTAAAAGTAATAGTTCTCGCTTTCCAACAAAAATTTCTATTCGCTTTTTTTCTAATCCACGAACAATCTTTTTTGCACATTCAGTAACATTCATACCATTTTGAAGTCCTTCGTCCATCTTTTGGTGAGAATTGCCTTTCCCATCTATAGCATGTTTCGAAATATCTGTTTGAATCCTTCCAGGGTAAACGATACTCACATCAATGCCATTGTTATTTTCTTCTAAATATAAAGTCTCTAAATAGCCTTTCAACGCATGTTTTGATGCTGAATAGGATGATCGTAAAGGGAATCCAAATTTTCCAACGATACTGCTCACTCCAACGATATGCCCTGATTTTCGCTCAATCATTTGAGGCAGAACCAATGATGTTAGTTCTAAAGCTCCAAAATAATTCACTTGCATTAATTGTTGGTGAACGGGCAAAACAGTATCTATAACTAGTCCTCTTTGACTCATCCCTCCATTATTTATGAGCACTTCAACTTTAATGGATTTTGATTGGATAGATTGAAATGCCGATTGAATGCTGTCTGAAATCGCCAAATCTAACACTTGAACAATTACTTTTGAATTATAAGATTCACACTCTTGGGCTACTAGGTCTAAATCAGGTTTTTTTCGAGCTGAAAGGATCAAGTTTGCTCCTTTTTTAGCCATTTCAATAGAGAGTGCTTTTCCAATACCTGAAGAAGCACCTGTAATCCACACCCATTTATTTTGAAATGATTTTTGTCCCATAGATATCACTTGAAAAGATCAAAACCTATTTCTTAATTCTTGATGTACTTTTTATAAGTGTTTATCAAAACGTCTTGAGAAACGCCTGCAAAAAACATCAAAAAAACAATTAAGTTGATAGAATTTACACGAAAGTAACTGTTTTTATCATATTTCCTTGTAGAAATCAAACAAGCCTTTGACATGATTTTTAATTTTGATTTCTTCTTGGCTCTCCTAATCCAATCGTACTCTTCCATTATTTTCATGGATTCATCATATCCGTCCAGACTATTGAAGAAGTCTTTTTTTACAAATAAAGTCTGATCTCCACCTCTGCAAATCATAAAATCAAATTGTGTAAAAAATTCATTCATTCGCATCCGTTTTGATTTAGTATCAAATCGACTTTGATAACAGCCAAACTTATATCCATTCATTATTGAATCTTCAATATCTTCAATATAGCTCGTGGGAGGCAATGTATCTGCATGAACAAAATACAAAACATCTCCTTTAGCCACTTTGGCCCCTTCGTTCATTTGATTGGCTCGAGATGACAATGCTAATTCTAGAACAACTGCACCAAATGATTTTGCCAAAGAAACCGTTTGATCACTACTACTTCCATCCACAACTATAATTTCTAGTAATCGCTGATCTCCGTTAGCTTTCATATATTGAAGTAACTTCCCAATATTACCCTCTTCATTTAATGTCGGAATTATGACACTCAAATTCATTCTACCAGTTTTTTTAATCCAATTCGATACCTTTGTTCATAAGGAATTCATCCTTTTGTAATGGATCTACGTAATTAGGCAAACGAAAGTAGACAAATATTAAAAATCACACAATGAAGTTTAGATTCATCACCATATTATTACTGACAATTGTTACCTCTTGCCAAACGAAAGTAAAAGCAGAGGGTTACGAAAGTTCTAAAAAGACAACCCCGAATTCTGAAATCAATTACATTGAACTTTCGGCTCAATTACTTGAAAAAATAATCGCTAACCAAGAAACTGCAAGTATTCAAACTCAGTTGGCAACTGTTTCAGTTGAGGAATTATCTGATCAACTTTCCAATGATATTCAGAAAAAAGCCTTCTGGATCAATGTATACAATGCTCACATTCAAATTATACTAAAGGAAAACCCAAACTTATATAAGGATAGAGGCGCATTTTTTAAAAAGGAGCAGATCACTATTGCAGGAGAGTTATTAAGTTTTGATGACATTGAACATGGAATTATTAGAAGTTCAACCATTAAATTATCTTGGGGACTATTAAAAAATCCATTTGTTGGAAAATATGAAAGAACATTTAGAACTGATGATACAGATCCTAGAGTCCACTTCGCTCTAAATTGTGGTGCGAAAAGTTGTCCTTTAGTAGCCATCTATCATGCAGATGGTTTTGACAAGAAAATAGATGCAGTTGCGATTAACTTTCTTAAAAAGGAAACAACTTACAAAAAGTCTGAAAATAAAGTGATGATTACACCATTGTTTAGTTGGTTTCGTGGAGATTTTGATGGAAAGAATGGAATCAAGAAATTCTTGAAAAATTACCAACTCATCCCAGAAGACTCAGATCCTGAATTGGTTTTTATTGATTACGATTGGACACTTAGTTTAGGTAACTATTATGAAGAATAAACTAATCATTTTTACATTTTGTATTATGTCATTTTTCAACTCCTTTTCTCAAGTAGAGAGCGCTCCCTATGGATTGATGCTAAAAGCACTAATCAATAAAAGCATTCCAATTGTGGCGGTTGCTGACTTAAGTCCGAATCAAATCTCCAAAGCCGCCTTCATTGATTCTAGAGAAAAGAATGAGTTCGAGGTATCACACATTAAAGGAGCAAAATGGGTGGGTTATGATGATTTTGATCTTTCAAGAATGAATGGCATTAAAAAAGATACTCCAATCATTATATACTGTTCAGTTGGATATCGAAGTGAGAAAATCGGTGAAAAACTAATTGCTGCAGGGTACACCAATGTTTCTAATTTGTATGGAGGTGTATTTGAATGGGTTAATCAAGGGAAGCCCATTGTGAATCAAAACGAAGAACCCACTCAAAAAATCCATGGATACAGTAAAACTTGGGGAATTTGGCTTTCCAAAGGCGAAAAGGTTTATTAACCAAAGAACTGCAATTTGAACAATCCAAGAAAATAGTTTGTTTGTGTAATAAGTCATGCAGCTTACTATAAATTTTACTTAAAAGAAGTAATTTTATGCAACTGTAGTTTTTACTTTTAAAAATAACTCTCTAATTATGATAAAGAAAGCCCTTTTATCAGCACTTTCTGTGCTGATGTTATATACTGCTTCTGCGCAAGAATTTGTAAAAATGATGCAAGAAGAGTCCACTAATTTTTATGAAATTCAAGAAGCTTTTGAATCTTATTATGAAGGTAAGCCTTATGAAAAAGGAAAGGGTTTCAAACAATTTAAGCGTTGGGAATGGTTTATGGATCAGCGAGTATTTCCAACAGGGGAGCGTTTTTCATCCACTGCGGCTTGGAATAATTTCATGAGTTATAAAAAACAACATCAAGCAGATTTTACTTCGGATAAAAGCGCTGGATGGGTTGCTCTGGGGTTAAACGATTTTATCAACTTAAGTTATAGTCCAGGACAAGGTAGAGTGAATGTAATTGCTGTAGACCCTGTAAATTCAAATATAATTTATGTGGGCGTGCCTGCCGGTGGACTTTGGAAAAGTATAGATGGTGGAAATACGTGGAATGTGTTAACCGATAATTTACCAGTGTTAGGAGTTTCAGGAATTGGAATTGATCCAAACAATTCAAATATTATCTACATTGCGACTGGCGATGGAGATGGAAGCGATACCTATAGTATTGGAGTTCTTAAATCTACCGATGGAGGAAATACTTTTTCTCCTACGGGAATGGTTCATACTATCTCGCAGTCTATTCGACCTACAAAAATATTAATGCATCCTACTAACTCTAATAAACACTGGGTAAGCGCTAGTAATGGTTTATTCATCACTCAAGATGCTGGTGCTTCATATACTAGAGTTCAGACAGGATTCATCCGGGATATTGAAATGCACCCAACTGATACCAATACTATTTATGCTTGTTCTAATGAATTCTTTAAGTCTATCGATGGTGGCTTTAGTTTTACTAAGATAACTATGGGATTGCCTTCTGCGAATGCTGTCAATAGAATGTCTATTGCTGTTTCGATTGACAATCCTTCTTTGGTTTATGGGTTGTATGGCGATGCATCAGACGCATCCTATTATGGATTATACCGCTCTTCAAACTTGGGAAACTCTTTTACACAGATGAGTAACTCTCCAAACATTTTAAGTAGCTCCAATGATGGAATGGGTTCAGGAGGTCAAAGTTGGTATGATTTAGCTTTGGCAGTATCTCCTGATAATGCCAATGAGGTTTTTGTAGGCGGAGTAAATGTTTGGAAGTCAGTAGATTCAGGAACAGTATTCAATATTGTTGCACATTGGGCATTACCAAACAATATTGGATACACACACGCTGACATTCATACTTTAGATTTTTACAATGGAAAATTATATTGTGGTTCTGATGGTGGAATTTATGAATCCATAAATAAAGGCAGCACGTGGGTCGATAAATCGAGAACGCTTGAAATTTCACAATTTTACAGATTGGGTGGTTCTGAATCGGATCCAACTAAAATAGTTGGTGGAACCCAAGACAATGGTTGTTTCAGAGGCTACACCAATTCAAAAACTTGGACTCATGTCTTTGGAGCAGATGGGATGGAGTGTGCGATACATCCTACTAATACAAACATCCTATTTACATCCTCACAAAATGGAGGATTAAGACGTTCAAATGACAATGGAAACTCTTTTACTGGAATTGCAGGATCAATAAGAAATTCAGAGTCAGGCGCTTGGTTGACGCCTTATGCTCTAGACCCTAACAATACAGATAGAATCATTGCTGGTTTCGAGAATATTTGGATGTCAAACAATCTTGGAGACAGTTGGGTTAAAATTTCCAACTTCCCTGGTGGACCAACATTTAGGTCATTAGCAATAGCAAAATCAAATTCTAATGTTATCTACGCGGGAACTCAAAACTCTATTTTTAGAACCACTAATTTAGGTTCCACTTGGACGGATGTAACAAGTAACTTATCTGTACTTTCAAAAACTTATATTGAGATAGATCACCAGAACCCTAATAATTTATGGGTTACTATTTCAGGATTTAATGCAGCTGAAAAGGTCTATTATTCTACAAATGGTGGAAGTAGTTGGGCAAACGTTTCATACAATTTACCGAACCTACCAGTAAACTGCATTGAGCGCGATGAACGAAATGGAGTTCTGTATGTTGGAACTGATGTTGGAGTATATTACTTAAAACCTTACACTTATGAATGGTTGCCTTATATGACAGGATTACCAAATGTAATTGTGAATGAATTGGAGATGAATTATGCCACTAACAAATTAAGAGCTGCTACCTACGGTAGAGGAATTTGGGAGTCTGATCCTTTCCAATATCCTACGAATAAGCCAGTGTCAAGATTCAGTATCCAAAAACAAGTCAATTGTCCAAATGTATCTGTTCAATTTACCGATCGATCATTAAATAATGTGACCAGTTACCAATGGCAATTTCCAGGCGGAACTCCTTCAACGTCTGCAGTCGCCAATCCGATTATTTCATATTCGGCCACAGGCACATATGACGTAATACTTATTGTTAGCGATGGAACTTTAAATGATACTTTAACAATGAGCAACTTTATAGACATTCGGAATCCGTACATTGAACAAATGCCTTTCGTGGAAGACTTTGATGTGGCTACTTTTCCTAGAAGACCTATCGCTAAATCGATTATTGTAAATGAAGACGGTGACAATACTTGGGAGCATAGTTTTAATATTCCTGCTCTGACTTATGTTTTAGGAATAAACAACTTCTTAAATTTATCTCCCGGGAAAAAAGATATTCTTGAACTTCCGGCTATCAATATGGATACCGTTAATTATCCATTTCTGTTTATTGATCGAGCATATACTTCAAGAACAATGAACGATTCTGATACTTTAAATTTCTACTATAGCATTGACTGTGGAGCGACTCGTGTCAAATTTGCATCATTTTATGGAGCAGCCTTAAGAACCGTTAATCCAATTCAAACAGAATACAAGCCCACAAACCCCTCAGATTTTCAAACTATTTTTTATCACATTGCCGGAGCAGCCAATCAACCCATTGTTAAATTGTACATAGAAAATGTGTCAGGACTAGGCAATAACTTATACATAGACAATATCAATATCAAATCATTATTGACAGACATCACTGAAAATAAGATTCCTGATGCCTCCTTTAATGTGTTTCCGAATCCAACATCAGATAAAATACAGATTAATTGGACGAACTATTCTGAATCGCCAATAATTCAAGTATTTGATAACTTAGGAAAGTTAGTAACAACAATAAATACAGCTAAAAATAATGGCACGGTAAACTATGATTTAAGTGGATTTAGCAAAGGATTGTATTTAATCAAATTATCTACAAAAGATAGTGAAACATCAACAAGAGTCATTTTAAAATAATATCAAATAACTATAAAACCGCTTGAAGTAAGCCTGAACCGTTTATCTTCAAGCGTTTTTTTTATCTCATAGATTGATGTAATTTAGTCGATCGAAAAATTAATTATTCATAAATAGATAGTACAATGAAGAAGATTGCATTAGTTTTTATTGCAGCAATGTTTTTACTAGGGGTTCCTAAAGTAAAGGCAGATGAGGGGATGTGGTTGCCAATGTTTATTAAGCGACTGAATTATGTAGACATGCAAAAGCAAGGTTTACAGTTAACTCCAGAAGAAATATACAGTGTAAATAACTCTAGCTTGAAAGATGCGATTGTGCGTTTAGGTGGTGGTTTTTGTACTGGTGAAATTATTTCAGACAAAGGATTAATGTTGACCAATCACCACTGTGGATTTGGTGTGATTCAGGAAAACAGCACGAAAGAGAACAATTACCTGAGAGATGGTTTTTGGGCGAAGGAAAATAAGGATGAAATTCCTGCAGGTTTCAGCGTTTCATTTTTAGTAAAGATGGACGATGTAACTAAAGACATTATTCCATTTTTAGGTGTTGAATTAACTGAAGCTCAAAGAACTGCTAAGGCTGATTCTATCATTAAAGTATTGGAAGAAAAAGCAAGTACTGACAATGAATATGACATTCAGATTAAAAGTTTCTACAATGGAAATGAATATTATTTATTCGTGTATGAGACTTTTGGTGATGTTCGATTTGTAGGTGCTCCTCCATCATCAATAGGAAAGTATGGTGGCGATACTGACAACTGGATGTGGCCACGTCACACTGGCGATTTTACATTATTTAGAGTGTATGCCGATGCTGAAAACAAGCCAACAAAAGAGTACAGTGAAGACAACAAACCTTATACTCCTAAGCACTCATTGCCTGTAAACATTGCAGACAGAAGAGCAGGAGATTACTCTATGATTTTTGGTTACCCCGGAAGTACTGATCGTTATTTGAGTTCTTACGGAGTAGAAATGGCTGTAAATATTCAGCAGCCTTCTATCGTAAAATTAAGAAGACAAGTACTGGATATCTACGAAGCTGAGATGGCAAAAGATGAGCAAACTTACATCAACTATGCTGACAAACAAGCTTCTGTTGCTAACTATTGGAAATATTTCCAAGGTCAAACTGCCGGTTTGAAGCGTTTGAAAATTTATGACAAGAAGAAATCAGAAGAAGATGCATTTGAAGCTTGGATTGCAAAAGATGCTAAAAAAGCAGATGAGTATAAGAATGTAATTACTAATTACGATCAAGGTTACCAAGAACTTTCAAAAATTATTTTGAAAAGCACTTACGACATCGAAGCGATTTACAGAATCGAAGCAGTTTCATTTGCATGGAGAAGCAGAGGTTTACTAGCTGCACTTTCAGGAGATGATAAAGAGAAACAAGCAAAAGCAGTAGAAACTTTCAAGGCAACAACTGAAAAGCAGTTTAAAGAATATTCATACAGTATCGACAAACAAGTTTTTGCTGCGATGGTAAAAGCTTATTCTACTGACATTCCAGCTGATCAGCAGCCGAAAATGTTTAAAGATTTAGTGTCTAAATTCAAAGGTGACTATGCAAAGATGGCTGATAAAATTTACAGCAAGTCGATCTACACTTCAAAAGAAAGAATGATGAAGTTTTTAGATAAGCCGAAAGCTTCAACCATTGAAAAAGATCCATTGTATCAATTGGCGAAGACCATCATCCTAGAAGATTATGTTCAAGCGTTAGGTGCTCAGAAAAAAGAGATCAACGAAAAGTTAGACAATGCAGGTCGTTTGTACTTGAAAGCTATACGTGAAATGAATCCAAATCACGCCTATGCGCCTGATGCGAATAGCACTATGCGTGTAACTTATGGTTCTGTGAAAGATTACTACCCAAGAGATGCAGTATACTATAACTACTATACGACTATCGAAGGAATCATGGAAAAAGAAGATCCAAAAAATCCTGAATTTGTAGTTCCTGCTAAATTGAAGGAATTATACAAAGCAAAAGACTACGGTCAGTATGCAAACAGCAAAGGTGAAATGATCGTTAACTTTATTTCTAACAATGACATTACCGGTGGTAACTCAGGTTCTCCAGTTATTAATGGTAGAGGTGAATTAATCGGTACTGCATTTGACGGAAACTGGGAAGCAATGAGTGGTGATATCGCTTTTGAAACTGAATTACAACGTACAATTTCAGTAGACATTAGATATACTTTATTCATTATTGACAAGTATGCAGGTGCGAAGCACTTAATTGATGAAATGAAAATCATCAGAGAAGTTAGCCCGAATGCAACTGTGAAAGCTCCAGTGAAGGAAGAAGTGAAAGAAGAAAAAGTAAAAGAAACTAAGAAGTAATAACCCTTAAGGTTTAATACAAAAAACGCCCATTTCGAATTGTCGAAATGGGCGTTTTTTATTTAAAAAAATCTAGCTTTTAGAAATTTCGATACTTAGTGGTTTCTTCAAAGATGTATTCTAGAATTGATTTATCGGCATCAGTGAAAGGAACATGACGCCTTTCCATCATTTTCTCAGCCACTTCAAAGGCTTTATTGGTTCGAAAGGTAATCCATTTATCTGCACCACCCCATGCAAACGAAGGAATGAAGTTTCGAGGAAATCCTCCTCCATAAATGTTTGCACTCACACCAACTAGCGTCGCTGTGTTAAACATGGTATTGATTCCACTTTTAGAATGATCCCCCATCATCAGTCCGCAAAATTGCAAACCAGTACTTTTAAAACCTCCTTTTGTATAATTCCAAATCTTTACCTCAGCATAGTTATTCTTAAGGTTAGAAACATTCGTATCAGCCCCTAAATTACACCATTCGCCCAACACTGAATTTCCGAGAAAGCCATCGTGCCCTTTATTGGAATAGCCAAACAGGACTGAATTACTCACCTCTCCTCCTGCTCTGCAATGTGGACCAATAGTGGTGGCTCCATATATTTTGGAAGCCATTTTTAGTTGAGCTCCTTCGCACAATGCTAACGCACCACGAACGACTGAGCCTTCCATTATTTCGGCATCCTTTCCAATATATATCGGACCAGTAGTTGAATTCAAAATGGCACCTTGCACCTTTGCCCCTTCCTCTATGAATAATTGATTTCCTATATGAGTATTCGTATCGTCCAAAGGTTGAGAAGTTCTTCCGTTGGTCAATAACTCAAAATCCAATTGGATAGCTTGGTCATTTTTAGAAAAGATATCCCACACTTCATTTATGGCGATGATCGCTAACTCACAATTTACTTGATGAAAACTAGGTACATCAAAAGCACCCAACTCTACTTTTTGTGAAGATCTAAATGCAATTACTTTTTCTTCATTCTGATGGTACAACATCTCTCCATCTTGTAAATCATAAATGCTCTCTAACAATTCAACTGAAGGGAAGATAGTTCCATTGATATAACAATTGTCGGTACTGTATTCTACTTTGTATTTTACTTGTAGATAATCTGCAGTTAGAAATGAGATATCTCCATCTAAATAATGGGCCCACTTTTCAGTGATAGTCAGTATGCCACATCTGATTTCTGAAACCGGACGTGTATATGTAAAAGGCAATAAATCAACCCTTCTATCATCAAATAAAATATAATTCATAGCAAAATTGTTTGGTAATATTCAAGAGGAAAGATAAGCGGAGGAGTTGAGTTTTACAAGAAATAAAAAGGCCTTTCGAAATCGAAAGGCCTCCATTGTTTGAATTTTAAATCTAACTTATTGAACAATCAACTTAATGTTCTTTCTTTCATTGTTTGTATTCACCTGAAGGAAATAAATTCCTTTTTCCCAAGCGCTCAAATCTAAATCAACAACTGATTGTGTCGCATTTTGCTGAACGACAATTTGACCTTTACTATCAAAAACAGTCATTTCTGCTGACTTCTCGTTTCCTAAATTAACTGTAAATTGTCCCTTACTTGGATTTGGATAAACTTCTATCGATGAAAGACTGTATTCATTCAATCCAACTGCAGCTCCAAGATCTTCTACTTTAAAATCATCAATTGCCATATCGGATGTAAAGCCATTTCCAGTATTTGCTCTAAATTTCACATTGACCATACTCCCAATATAAGGCGTTAAATTAATATTGGCTTGTTTCCATGTATTTCCCTGATTAAACTGCACCATAGGGATTACATCTTCAATTAATTCCCCATCGACTAACAAGTCAAAATGCAATTCACCCATAGTTACCCCATACATGTGATACCAAACTGATGCTTTAGGAGTAACAGCACTTGTTAAATCAATACATGGTGAAAACAAATCAGCTGTTTTTTCAAAACAACTAGAAGTTTCAAGGTATAAATATTTGCCAGATCCATTACCAGTAGTATGATCTGCAAAAGGACCAGTATTACTAGAAGGAGTTCCTGCAGAATTTATTCTGAAATCAAACTCATCCCAAATGGTGTTGGTTAAGTTTGTCCATCCTTGTGAAAGTTGACATACCCCTTGTTCGCAATTGTTTGTGGTCGTGCAATTTGAGAAACTATCAAAATTTTGGGTGTAAGGTGCAGTTACTGTAACCGAGTTCGCATACAATTGGAATCTAGAACTAGCGGTATCATTATAGATGTTCAAGTCTAAAGAGTCCACTATTACCTGAAGATTGTGAATTCCTGAAGGAATATTCATTGTATTGACGAACTCATAAATCTTAGTTTCGCTTGGTTTAATTGTATCTAGGTATAGTTCTTTGGGAGAACTTACCCCATTTAGACTAAAAGATAAATTGAAGTTCGTTTTGTTAGATTGTCCATTGTTTTTAATTGATACTTTTACTTTGGTAGCAGTAGTATTGGCACAATCAAATAATGCATTTCCTCCAGGAGATAAGATTGATTCAATTGAAATGTCATCATTCAATACACAGTTTGAAACCCCTGCACCTTTAAATATTGCAACGGTTCGCTTTCCAACTACATTATTCCCAATTGCTCTGATGGCCACCCAAGTTTCTTGATTTGATGGATAGGTGATCAATGCAGGAGAAGTAGTAACAGTGGTAATTGAATCCATGAATTTAGCACCCAATACAAATACTTCATAAGCAGTGGCTCCGGGAACAGTGTCGAAATTCAATGTAAATTCATTTGGACAAACCGCAATAATCGCCAAGTTATTTGGACGATCAATTATGTTAAACGGCTGTTGAGAAACTCCTGAAATACCATTTCTAGAAACTCGAATTAAAGCTTGTCCGCTTACTACATTTGGCGCATTAAAATAGTGATACCTTCTACTAGCAGGAACATTTGTAGATAAGTTTGTCCAAGAAGAACCATTATTTAACGAATATTCAACAGTAAAATTACCAGTAGTATCATAAGTATCCCAACGAACAATATTAGATGTACCAGACTCCAAACTCTCTCCAGCCGCAGGATAAGTTACAATAATGTCATCCATAATAAATGAATAAACCACTACATATGCTTGTGGTCCTTGTGGAATGGAAGTTCCTTTTACACTAATCTGCAAATTTCCAGAAGCAGGATTGTCAATCGAAATCTGTTCCATATTATTTTTTGAATCCACTCCATTTGTTGCAGGGGTATTTAAAGCCGTTGCATTAGGCGTAGAATTTAATATATATGGTAAATAGTTAACATTATTTACATCCCTTCCAGACATGTCCAAGTTATTCACTAAAGCTGAAGTCGTATTTACAGATGCTTCATAATCGTTCCAGTATACCATTACTTTGACTTGTTTTACCCCTGTAGGAATGGCAATTGTATGAGAATTAGTATCTCCTTGTGCAATCGTATCGAATAAGTAAGTACTGTTCTCAATTACTTCTAGCACTTTTCTAGCATTTAAACGGCCCCAACCAAAACTAAAGTCCGGTCCTTTATTTCCTAAATCATCTGCAGAGTTCAACATCGCAGCTTTCATCAATGAAGAAGCGGGAACTTGACCGTTGTTAAATTCCTTATACGCATGCACCAATGCAGTATATGTTCCACTTGCTCCAGGTGCTGCCATGGAAGTTCCAGTATTGTTTACATAATTGTTATTCGGAAAAACAGAAAATACATTGGTTCCATTGGCACAAATGTCAGGCTTGATTCTACCGTCGGTTGCAGGTCCACGACTACTCGAATTTGCCAATCCATCTGTTAACGTTACATTTCCAATGGCCATTACATTCTTTCCTGATTTGATACCACCAGTGATGTTTCCCCAACCTGCACCTGCACCATATCCGCAATCTGAAGAACCAGAGTTTCCTGCTGAAAACACGTGCATGATTGTTTTCAACTGTCGCACTTGTTGATCGGCAGTTTGTGCAAATGCATTGTAACCTGCATTACATCCATTTCCATAAGAAGCAGAGGTTACCACTATTCCAGGGTTCGTTACCGATGTTGGAGCACTATAAATAACATCCCAAACATCATAGACTTTTAGGTCCGCTGCCCAAGCCATTCCTTGTGCATCTGGGTCTAGATTTCCGGCTCCAATTGCAATTCCACATACATGATCTCCGTGCTCGCCGCGACTAGCACCAGAAACGGTTTGATCTGTTCTTCCTTCAAAATCGATGTGTGGGCCAATAGCTCCATCGTCACCAACTCCCATCCATACACCTTCTCCATTGTATGCAATTCCATTGATAACCTTATTCCCAATCCAGTTAACTCGATGATTGGTTCTTCCTACTAAATCCTCTTTTACTGGTTCAGGATCGATTGGTTCCATATACTTCACCATTGGATGTCCAGCGATTGCAATTAAATGCTTTGGAGAAACGGCAATAGTTGTCAAATTCGAAAACTCATATTGACTCAATACATCAGCCCCGAAATTTTGTAAATACAATTTCCAAACTTCATTATTGAACTCAGGATTAGTCTGTACATTCACTTGCACTTTCTTCCCTAATTTAGAATGCTCAGGATAATTCTCCGTTGCCAAATCGTGGTGCATCTTAAACTTTGGCGTCACCACATACAAACCATCAATGTTGAAATTACTCAATGATTTCAAAGACGTATTTTCTGATACCTTTACTAGAAAAGTATTGTTAGTGATGTAACTATCAAAAGAAACACCAGCCGCTTCTAAGGCTATTTTATCCGATTGAGTTGGTATTTCTGTAAAGTGGGCATAAAGATGGTAAGCATTTTTATACTTCGCCAATTCTAGATCGGCTGTTGTGATTTTTTCGATGTTAGGTGTTAGCTTATAATCTGCTGACTTTAATTCTAGAATCGTCTCTTGACTAAAACCTGAGAAGTTTAAAGCCAAAAAACTAGCGACTAATAGTAAGTATGATTTCATAGATGTAAATTAATTGTAAATTCTTAGCCCATAAATTTAACGATTTAATAAGGTAGATTTTGTCTTCTTGCTTACTTTCTCGTAGGTAGATATACTTAATTAAACAACATCAAGAGGTCTTTTGAATTTAAAGGGATTATAATTTGACAAATCTAGAATCTCATTAAACAGATTTTTAAATAAACTGAAAAGAGGGCTATTATGTAATTGGAAGACAATTTTATTTGTCACATTGATCATCAACTAATGATATCAACTATTTGTCCATCATAGAATTATGGTATGCAAACTCTCGGAGGGTTAGTATTTAATGGCTTACTAACCCTCCGAGAGTTATTAGCTTATTGAATTATCCTTTGCCTTCACTTCAACTACCCTCAGCATAAACTTCTCTGCTATGGATGACAAAGGCAAGGTCATGAATTATTTATCGGAAAGTTAATCACCAACAAAAAGAGCCTTCCAATATAAAATCAGAAGGCTCTTAAATAAATCACATATCATTAGTTTTATTTCACCAATTCCATTTCTTCAATTAATCGCGTTGCGCCGGCGTATTTATCTACTACCCACAAAATGTATCGCGCATCTACTGCAATGTTTCTACATTGATCTGGATCGTACATGATGTCACTCATGGTTCCTTCCCAGTTTCTATCGAAATTCAATCCGATTAATTCTCCATTTGCATTCAAAACAGGAGAACCTGAATTACCGCCTGTAGTATGGTTAGAAGCTATAAAGCAAACGTGCAGTTCACCCTCTTCTGCATAATCGCCAAATTCTTTGTTATTGATCAAGTCAATCATATCAGCAGGCAATACAAAATCTTTGTTCATAGGATCATATTTTTCAATGATTCCGGTTGCAGTGGTAAAGTAGTCGTACTTAACTGCGTCTCTTGGCTCATAAGTATCTACTTGTCCATAGGCTAATCTTAGAGTAGAATTGGCGTCTGGATAGTAGGTTCCTGGTAACAATTCACGCATTCCTTTTACATATATTTTGCTCCATTTGTCAATCTCATCGTTGATTCGATTGTATTCAGGACTAATCTTATTCAAATAGTTGCTCCACAAACTTTCAGAAACTTGAAAAGCAGGATCTTTCAATAGTTTCTTGGCGGCACCTTTATCGTAGTTATTCAGCAATTCCAAGACTTCTTCTTGACTATCGAAAATGGTCTTTTTATATACCATTTCTGTAAATGCTGAAAAGTCGCCTTTATATTTTCCATTGATTTTATCGAATACATCAGGCAGATAACTTTTAGGCGCTTCATTGGCATATTTAAACATCAATTGATTGAACAACTCCTTGTCTAGTTGCTGATCATAATCTTTATAAAAACGCTCCACTGTTTTCTTTAACCCATCAATATGTGCTTGATCAAATGTTTTTCCCGCAGATAAATCAGTAATGTCTTTTCTGAATGTTCTGGCTATGGAAACGATATCTAATCCACGGTAAGCAATCTCAATAAAGTAATCCCTTGCCAATGCTAAGTCTTGCAATTGGTCGTACAATTTTTTCAACTCAGGCAAAGCCATTTCATATTCTTTATTCTCGCTTTTCGTGGCTGCACTTTGAAATGCCTTCTCTTTCTCCAACTTTACCTCTACTGCATTCAATCGGTCCAACCCTCTGTTCTCTCCGATCCATTTTTTCCAGTAATTACTTACTCTAGCATACTTCGCGGAATACTTAATTCTCACCTCATCGCTCTGACGCATATTTCGATCCATGATGTCCAAAATAGATCTTCTGATATCAATCATCGCTGGGTTTTCTACATTCCGAATCAAGTCCACAGCATAGGAAGTTAAATACTGCTGCGTTCTGCCTGGGAAACCATACACCATTGTAAAGTCTCCTTTCTGAACCCCTTTTGTAGACACTTTCAAGGCTCTTGGTGCCTCATAAGGTACATTGTCTTCACTGTATTCTGCTGGCTCGTTATCTTTTCCAGCATAAATTCTAAACATCGAGAAATCGCCAGTGTGGCGAGGCCACATCCAGTTGTCTTCATCGCCACCAAATTTACCAATGCTTGAAGGTGGCGCTCCTACCAAACGAATGTCTTTATAGGTTTTTGTGATGTACATGTAATATTCGTTGCCATAGAAGAAAGGCTTGATCACTGCATCATAAATGGTTCCTTCGGTTGCTTCGTCTCCAATTCTTTTGATGTTCTTTTTGATTTGACGCTCTTTTTCCTCATCGGTTAATTCTACTCCTACACTGTCCAATACTTTTTCGGTCACATCTTCCATTCTTACAATAAAAGTGGCTGTCAGTCCTGGGTTTTTCAATTCGTCTTTCAACTCTTTTGCCCAATATCCATTGGTCAAATAATCATTTTCTACTGAAGAATGGAATTGGATTTGTCCATATCCACAGTGGTGATTCGTTAAAATCAAACCTTGTTTGGATATAATTTCTCCGGTACAAAACCCTCCAAAGGAAATCACTGCATCCTTTAAACTAGAATTATTTACGTTATAGATGTCTTCCGCCGAAAGCTTTAAACCCATGGTTTGCATATCACTTTCGTTCAAACTTTTTAAAAGTAACGGCAACCACATGCCTTCTTTCGCAATATTTACGGTATTGAGCACTAAAAGTGCGGTCAAAAAAGTGGCTAACTTTTTAATCATGCTTAAATTTGTTAAAGATTAGTTCTTGAATTAAACGACTAAAATAGTCATTGCTGCTAATCTTTGAAAAGAAACTCGAGCAAAAAGCTGCTTTTATAGAAATAATTAGAAAAACAATCAGATGACAGCATCAGAACAAAACATTGAAATCAATCGATTGCAGAAAGAAATCGAGAAATACATCGCTTTAAAACAAAGCAATATTATTTTCGACTTCCATACCCACAACGATAAAATAGTACTCGATGTGGTGACGGTAAATCCGAGACACCAGCAATCATTTTTATTTCACAGCACGGAAGGTTCCACTAAAGTAGAAGCGTTATCAAAAATGCTTCATTACATCAAAGAATACAAGGACAAAGAAAGCTCCTACACCATTCAGTGGTCGCTAAAAGACAAGCAAGAATTACATACCTCCTATTTCATGGCCAACAACATCATGATGGCGATTGAAAAGTGCTTTTACGGAAACGACCCAAGCTCAATGGTTATTTTTAGTGTGGTTTTGAATCCGATTACATAAAGATGATTGAAAAAACATTTGTCCCCTTTCACGAAATTGGCGACCAAGAAGTCATCATTGTAGATGGTTTGCACCCTCGTGGTTTAATTCTTTCGCATTGGAAAGGTGGAAATATCCATTCTGAAATAACAGACGACACTTCTGGCGGTATCGTATTGAATGCCATTGAAAAAAACTTCCCGGGAATTGACAATCCATTGATTTCTGCCACTCACTTTGACATTGATGGATTTGTAGGTGTTTGGGCCTTATTTGAGCCTGAACTCGCCATGCAGTATAAGTCGGTGTTGCATCAGATGGCTGTTATTGGAGATTTTAGAGAATTAAACCTCAACAATGAAGGTGCTGATCACGCATTAAAATTGGTGTGCTACCTCAACGCTATTGAAAAAGAGAAGTTCTATATCCCTTTTGGAGAAGCTGATGAGATCAAATTGTGTGTGGAGAAGTTTGACTATTTCATTCCAACTTTCAAGGAAGTATTATTGAATCCTGAAGATTTCAAAACTAGTTGGGAAAAAGAATACAACCATGCTTTGTCCGATTACAATCGAATAGATTCAGGTGAATATCCAGTCAACAAGTATCCAGAAATTGGATTTCAATGCATTCATGCAAAAGCGCCGATGCATTATTATGGATTGTTCTCAAAAAGTGAAGGTTTTGATATTGTGATGAGTATTTATCCTGAAAACAAGTACGAAGTAGAATTCAAATACACCACTTGGGTGGATATTACGAGCCGCCTTACTCTGCCAAGGGTTTCATTCAAACCACTATTGCAGCAACTTAATATTTTGGAGCAAAACAACTTTACTTGGCATGCGGATGGCATTTCGGATACTGGACCCATTTTACGCTTAGAGAAAGACACTTTGTCGAAAGCTGAACGTTATGCCAATCCTACTGAAAGAGAAATTTATCCATCGAGCATTGACCCGTATATTTTTGAGCGTTTGATTACCGATTTTTTCCAATTTACTTACCGGAATATTTCACCGAAAAAGAATTGGACTTGGAAGGAAGTTAGGGGACTATCGGTAGTGGATAATTAAATCAAAAGGTATAAAAATGAAAACCACATTAGTACTATCAACATTTGCTTTCCTCTTTATAATCGGCTTTAATTCTTCTAAAGAAATATCAGAAAGTACATCAACTGAAAATACTGCTGAAAAGCAATCTTTTGAACCTATAGTAGAAAAGTATTGGAAGCTAATCAAACTAAATGGTCAAGAAGTGAATATGGCCGAGAACCAAGAAAGTGAAATGTATTTTATGCTTAAAACCACCGATAATCGTGTAACCGGATTTGCCGGCTGCAATGGTTTGGGTGGTTCATATGAATTAGAAGAAGGAAATAAAATTAGGTTCTCTCAAATGATGACAACATTAAAAGCATGTATTGATCCAACTATTAGAGAATCTGAATTTATGGAAGTATTTAAAATGGCTGACAATTATACTATAGTTGATGATACTTTATCATTGAACTTAGGAAAAAGAGCCCCATTAGCAGTTTTTGAAACCATGTACTTTTAAAGTCTTCTAAAAAATGGCAGCTTTAAGTCGACTTTATATTTCTCACAATAAGAAAGAAGATAAACCAAACTTCATTCGACCAGATAAAACGGAACATCAAACAAATTAATTGAATGACACAATTCTTTGAAACTTATAAAGACCAAATCTACACCGGAATCATTATCATTCTGGCGGTAATCATTCTGCAGGTTGCAACCAAAATCATTTACAAATGGCTCATCAAAAAAGAACAAAAACGATTCCCTGAGGAGGATGCACACACCTTAACTTTAGTCAAACGCATCTTGAATGCGTTATGGATGGTTTTAGGAATAATAGCCTTTAGTTTTCTATTCGCTGAACGCGATAAATATGCAGTATTGGTAGATAACTTTAAGCTTGTATTGTACTTGGGATTTCTAGCGATTGCTACCATCGTAGTTGCTGCGACTACAAACATGTGGTTCAAAAGAAGTATAAAACGAAAGATCGTGGCTGGAGAAGACCCGACTAGCTATAAATTCCTGCGATATGTAGTGGTTTTTAGCATCTACTTTGTTGGTGCCCTATTTGGGTTGCTCGCCTTCCCATCCTTAAGAGGAGTTGCTCAAACTGCTCTAGGTGGTGCCGGTGTTGTCGCCATTATAGCTGGTGTGGCATCACAGGAAGCCCTTTCGAACTTAGTAGGTGGAATATTTATCATATCATTTAAGCCATTCAAAATTGGAGACATCATCAAGGTGACCGACACCATGGTTGGAACTGTTGCTGATATTACATTGCGACATACAGTGATTCGGAATTTTGAAAACAAAATGATTGTGATCCCAAATGCCATGATTAACAAAGAAAAATTAATCAACTATGATTTAGGCGAAAAGAAATGTTGCGAACGAATAGAAATTGGGATTTCATACGGCAGTGACATCGATGTAGCAAAAAAAATCATGCAGGAAGAATGCGAAAAGCATCCTTTCATTATAGACAATCGAACAACCGAAGAAAAAAAAGACAAATCTCCAATTGTTAAAACAGCGGTTGTCAGTCTAGCTGATTCATCTGTTGTAATTCGAGCTTGGGCTTGGTGCAAAGATTTTTCAGATGCATTTGAATTGAGAATCGATGTATTGGAAAGCATCAAAAAACGATTCGACAAAGAAGGCGTGGAAATTCCTTTCCCGCACCGAACCATCGTGATGAAGAAGGAAAAAGTGAGTTCTATCGAAAAAGATAGCTCAACCAATTAATTAAGATTATTTTTAAGGCTCAAAAAAATCCAATTATGAAGAATTTAGCATTCGTTTTCTTGTTATTTCTAACCACGACATTGTCGGCACAAGACTTTAACATTGAAGAACAACTGTACAATTTACCTGATATTATCTTTAAAAAAATAAACACGCCTTTGGGATATGAGGCCGCTTATGAATTAAGGATAAAGCAACAAATAGATCATAAAAATCCTGAGAAAGGCTATTTCTATCAACGCGCTTATTTGAGTCATAGAGGATTCAATCGACCAACAACGATGGTTACTCAAGGATACACGAGCAGTAGTAATCGAATCTCAGAAGTTTCAGAATTGATTCAATCCAATCAAATAGACATCGAACACCGCTTCTTTGGAGAAAGCATGCCGGATTCTTTGGAATATCAATATTTAACATTGGAGCAAGCCACAGCAGATTTGCACCACATCAATGAAATTTTTAGACAAATCTACCCCAACAAATGGGTGAGCACAGGAATCAGCAAAGGTGGACAAACCACTATTTTCTATCGTTATTTTTATCCAGAAGATGTGGACGTCAGTATTCCTTATGTGGCGCCATTAAATAGCAGTTTAGAAGATGAGCGCATTTATACTTTTCTAGACACCGTTGGTACGGATGAATGTCGAGCGAAGATAAAAGCACTACAAACTCGACTACTGAAAGAAAGAGAAACAGTTTTGCCGCTTTTACGATGGTACACTTATGGTGCTCGATTGCATTTCAACTACTTAACCTTCGAACAGGCTTTTGAATACACTGTATTGGAATATTCTTTTTCTTTTTGGCAATGGGGAAGTGATTGTGATAAAATCCCAGGTACTGATGCGACGATAGAAGAAGCTTTGTACCATTTTGTGAGCGTTTCAGGAGTGGACTTTTTTGCAGATCAAAGCATGGAAGATTTTGCATCTCACTATTACCAAGCAGGAAGCCAAATGGGGTATTACGGTTACAACATCAAGGACTTTAAGCCACTATTGAAAGCTTTACCAACAGATAAAAATCCATCAGCTGTGTTTATGCCCAATAAAATGGAAGTCAAATTCAATAATTCAACTCCAAAGAAAACGGCAGAATGGGTAAAAAAGCACGGAAACAGAATGGTTTATATTAATGGAAACTCAGACACATGGTCTGCAACAGCAATTCGACCAAACGATAACGTTGATGCCATTTGGTTTTTTCTAGATGGAAAAGACCACAGAGCTGCACGAATTAAAAATATGACACCCATCGAAAGAAAGAAATTAGTGAACAACTTGGAACGATGGTTGAGCATGGAGATTGAATAAATATTCTCTGCATTAAAAAGAAATAATCCCCCTTAACTATGATTGAAGCTATAAAAAACTGGTTACAAAATCGCTATCGAAATATCATTCATAGCATTGCATTCTTTCCAGTGGTTATAGGGTTTTTATTTTTGCTTATTTCTATTGGGTTGATTTCATTAGACTATTCTCCTTTCGGAAAAGAGTTAAAATCCAACTATGAATTCTTGAGTATTAAAGATGCAGAAACTGCAAGAAGTATACTTTCTGCAATTGCAGGCGGGATCATTTCATTGACTGTCTTTAGTTTTTCAATGGTGATGATTGTTCTAAATCAAGCAGCTTCCAACCTCAGTAATCGAGTTTTGGACAACTTAATCGGAAACCGCCAACAACAATACATCTTGGGAACTTATATCGGAACCATCGTGTATGCGTTCTTTATTTTAGCAGCGGTTCGAGATGTGGAGGCTTCTAGTAACATTCCATCCATCAGCACTTATTTTGGAATATTCTTAACTGTTTTTGATATTTTCTTATTCATCTATTTCTTGCATTACATTACTCAATCGGTGAAGTTCAATGTAATTATCTCCAGAATTTATCAAGAAACAAAAGATTCTATCTTAGAGAATAGTGCAGAGGATGCCGATCAAAAGAATTTTAAACTACCTTCTCCTAACTATGAAATATTGGCCGGAGACACAGGAGTTTTTGAAGGGTTTAGAACATCAAGTATCAAAGAATTTTGTGAGAAAAATGAGGTTAAAATTGAAGCCTTACTAATGAAAGGCACCTTTGTGCTCGAAGGCACTCCGATAGTAAAAATTTCGCGTCAATTGGAAGATGATAGTCTAAAGCTTTTAAACAACTGCATTCAATTAGTGACTCAAGAATCCATAGAAGGAAACTTCACCTTTGGGGTTCGTCAGCTCAGAGAAATTGCTGTAAAAGCCTTGAGTCCGGGAATCAATGACCCAGGCACAGCGCTAGAAGCATTGAAAGCAATTTTTCAGTTGTTTAATTTATTTCTCGAGTCTAAACTTTATCATACCATTTCCAATGAATCTGGTGAGCCAATAGTTGGGATTTCTCCAATCGAATTTGATCAACTTTTCAATGACAACATCCTGACCATTTGGGATTATGGGAAAAATGACAGAAGTATAAGTAATCAATTAAACTTATTGGTAAATCAGTTAAACAAGAAGCACCCTCAAGGTGTTTTTAATCAGTTTTTAATGAAAATGAAAGAAGGGAATAGTTTATAATTTTATCCCTTAAATAACAATAGATCCTTTGCAAAACCCATGAAATTAAAAATAGAAGCCCCTTTCAAACCAACTGGAGACCAACCCGAAGCCATTAGACAATTGGTGGAAGGAGTAAACAGCGGAGATTATGCACAGACACTTTTAGGGGTGACTGGCTCTGGAAAAACGTTTACTGTGGCCAATGTGATTGAGCAGACTCAACGACCAACATTGATTTTAAGTCACAACAAAACATTGGCGGCTCAACTTTATGCTGAGTTTAAAGAGTTCTTTCCAGAGAATGCGGTGGAGTATTTTGTTTCTTACTACGATTATTACCAACCTGAAGCCTATTTACCGGTTTCAGACACTTATATAGAAAAGGATTTATCTATCAATGATGAGATTGAAAAATTGCGATTAAGCACGACCTCTTCCCTGTTATCTGGACGAAGAGATGTGATTGTGATTAGTTCTGTTTCTTGTATTTATGGTATTTCTAATCCTGCCGATTTTAAACAGAATGTAACACATATTGATGTGGGACAAGTCATCAGCCGTAATAAATTACTGCATCAATTTGTCAATGCGCTTTATTCTAGAACCACCGCAGATTTTGAACGAGGAAATTTTAGAGTTATCGGTGATGTAGTAGACATCTTTCCGGCTTACGCAGACATTGCTTACAAGATTACCTTTTGGGGCGATGAAATTGAAGAAATTGTCTCCTTCAATCCGATCAGTGGAGGAACGATTGAAAAGTTTGAACACCTCTCCATCTATCCAGCGAACATTTTCGTGACCACTAAAGATAGGATGACGCAATCTATTTTCCAGATTCAGGATGACATGATGAAGCAGGTGGAATATTTCAAATCCATCGGAAAACATCTGGAAGCCAAGAGAATTGAAGACCGAGTAACCTATGATTTAGAAATGATGCGTGAACTGGGCTACTGCTCAGGAATAGAAAATTATTCAAGGTACTTTGATGACAGAGCTCCTGGCACTCGTCCATTCTGTTTGATGGATTACTTTCCAGACGATTATTTATTGGTGGTCGATGAAAGCCATGTAACGGTTTCACAAATCAGTGCCATGTATGGTGGTGATAGAAGTCGAAAAATAAACTTGGTGGAATACGGATTCAGATTGCCGGCAGCAATTGACAACCGTCCTTTGAAATTTGCAGAATGGGAAGGAATGAGAAACCAAACCATATATGTAAGTGCCACACCCGCAGAATACGAATTGAAAGAGTCGGAAGGCATCGTGGTGGAGCAACTGATTCGTCCGACCGGATTATTAGATCCGATAATAGAAGTACGTCCAAGCTTGAATCAAGTAGATGATTTAATGGAGGAAATTGTGACCCGTTCTGAAAAAGGCGAAAGAACATTGGTCACTACGTTGACCAAACGAATGGCGGAAGAATTGACGAAATACTTTGCGGAAGCAGGAATTCGTTGTCGATACATTCACTCGGATGTAGACACCTTAGAACGAGTTGAAATTTTACATGAATTGAGAACCGGTGTGTTCGATGCTTTAATTGGTGTCAACCTTTTAAGAGAAGGATTGGATCTACCGGAAGTATCCTTGGTGGCTATTTTAGATGCCGACAAAGAAGGATTTTTACGTTCCAATCGTTCATTGACACAGACAGCAGGTAGAGCAGCAAGAAACATCAATGGGCGTGTTATTTTCTATGCGGATACGATTACGAAATCCATGCAAAAAACGATGGATGAAACGGAAAGAAGACGTGAAAAGCAAATCGCTTACAACACTGAGCATGGCTTAACTCCTCAAGCGTTGAACAAGAAACAACGAGGCACAATTGGAAAATCTAACAGTACGATTGAGAAAGAAGCCAATGATTATGAGCTTCAAGAACGAAGAGCAATTGCTGCCGATCCTGTGGTGAAATACATGGACGAAAAGCAATTGAGAAGAGCGATTACTAGAATCAAAAAAGACATGGAAATTGCAGCCAAAGAACTAGACTTTATGGAAGCGGCAAGATTGCGTGATGAAATGTATGAAATGGAGAAGTTGTTGAATAAGAAAATTTCTTAATTTTTAATGGTAAATGATTAATTGTTAATTACTAACAATAGAAACAAACCTTTGCGACCTCAGCGAAACCTTTGCGCTTTTTGCTGTAAAAAAGTGCAATAAAAGTTTAAACACTAAGATCACAAAGAAAAACCCACTAAGGTCACTAAGAAAAAAAATAAACAATTCATTGAAATCGAACTCTTTGCGACCTCAGAGAAACCTTAGCGTTCTTTGCGGTTAATAGAATTGAATTCGTTAAAGAATACAAATCAAATAATTAACCATTCACAATTAATAATTAACCATTATTCTTCGTATTCAAAGCGCAACTGAATCCCGTATCGGACTTCTTCTTTTTCTAGATTAGAAAGTGAAATACCCAACAATCGGATCGGCTTTTCAGGCAATTCAGGAGTGCGCAATAATTCAACAGCAAGCGTCCAAATGTGATTAAAGCTAGAGACGAAACTTCCTACTGTCTTTGACCTAGTTTGAATCGTAAAGTCGTTATATTTTAATTTCAGACTCACCGTCTTTCCTGCGTTCTTCGCTTTTTTAATACGATTTGCTACTGTCTGACAAATAGGCTGTAAAGCTTTTAGTAAATCTTGTTCAGTCTCTAAATCATCCTCAAAAGTATTTTCTGCTCCAATTGATTTCCGTACTCGATTGGGTTGAACTTCACGTTCATCAATTCCACGGGCGATTCGATAATAATGTAATCCCGCTTTTCCAAAATTGCCGTGCAGCCATTCATTGGATTTACTCTTTAGGTCAGCTCCATTAAACACCCCAAACTTTTTCATTTTTTCAGCCGTCACTTTACCGATTCCATGAAATTTCTCAATTTTCAATTGTTCAATGAAAGCTTGTCCTTCTTCTGGGAGAATGACACTCATTCCATCTGGCTTATTGATGTCAGAAGCGGTCTTAGCTAAAAACTTATTGTAGCTCACTCCTGCAGAAGCAGTCAATCCTGTTGTTACCAGAATCTCCGCTCGTATATTCATCGCTATTTTCATGGCTGAAACGATGTTTTTCTTATTCTCTGTCACATCTAAATAAGCTTCATCCAATGATAAAGGCTCTACCAAATCGGTATAATTCTTGAAGATTTCCATGATTTGAAGGGACACTTCTTTATACCGTTCAAAACGTGGTTTTACGAAAATCAAATTGGTACACCGACGCGCAGCAGTGACAGATGGCATCGCCGAATACACTCCATATTGCCGAGCTTCATAACTTGCAGCAGCCACTACTCCCCTTTCCTTAGAACCTCCAACAGCAACTGGTTTTCCTTTTAATTCAGGATTATCCAATTGTTCTACAGAGGCATAAAAAGCATCCATGTCAATGTGAATTATTTTCCGAGAAGTGGCCGGTTCAATCAATCGATTAAGTTCATTTTTTTCAACAGAAATGTAGCATTCATATTCTGACAAACTCCTTTTTTCAACTTGTAGTCAAAATGTAAATCATCTCCTTTCATCTCTACTTCGAATGCATAATTTTGAATATTATTTGGATAGATTGCATTCAATTCGCACAACGATAAATCGTGCGTAGCAATAATCCCTGATAGCGGATAGCGCAACAATTTCTTTAAAAACTCAGCAGAACCAGTCGCTTTATCCCTAGAATTGGTTCCTTTTAAAATCTCATCTAAAATGGCAAAAGTCGGTTGGCCCTTTTCCAATAAATCAACCAACTGTTTCAACCGTTTTAATTCTGCAAAAAAGTAAGACTCATTATCGTTTAGTGAATCTTCTGTCTTCATGCTCGAAAACAACGCTACAGGTGTATAGTTTAACGTTCCAGGTAGATTACCCCCAAGTGTTCCCATAACCATACTAACCCCTACAGTTCTCAAAAAGGTACTTTTTCCAGCCATGTTGGCACCAGTCACTATATCGATTTGGTTCCAACCGTCAATCATTAAAGTATTAGGCACTCGAATAGTAGGTTTTAGCATTGGATGAGAGAGCGATTCAGCATGATAGTAAAATTCATCTTGATCAATTACGATTGGAAAATGATTCTCAGGATTATTAAAAACATAGTTTCCCAATGAAATCCGAGCATCAATCTCATATATCGCCGACAGCCATCGATTTAAATCTTCACCATGACTTTCCTGCCATTTTGAAAAACGCAATAAGCATCTGACATCCCACAACAAGAAAGCATTCAAGACAATACCCATGATCATATTGTTTCTATTATCAAAGGCATTTAAAATCGACTTTAATTGGTTTAAAGACTTAGATGCAGGTTGATTCCCTTTTAGTTTATTTTGTGCTTCTTGATTCAGCTTCTCATCAAACGTTTCCTTTTCGATTAGTTGGATGTAATCCGTATAAGATGAAATATCTTCCAATAAATCTTCCACATTTTTCACCACTTCTGATGTCTTTTTTAAAAACGTTCCCGTAAATAACAAGGCTGCAATGATCGAATAGGTGACGTAATTCGTACTCAAAAAATCAAATAAGTAGGCAATAAAAATTCCAATAACTATTACAGGAATCAGGTAGAACATTACCCTATATATCACATTTGAAAAAACTTCCACTGAAGGAAATGTAATGGATACTCTATTATTTTGGTTTCTTGTGTAGGCACGAAACTGATGCTGCCATTCCGTTTTTTGCGCTAATTCTTGCACTGCTTTCTGCCGTAACTGTATCACTGAAGTATCCATTTCTGGATGCAGCAATTGATTTGCCAATTGTTGAGCCCCACCTTTAGTTACTGTTCTATTCAGCAATTGAAAAATAGAGCCTTTGCCTAAGATTCCAAAATCAGCCGCAAAAGGATGTTCTATTTCTGCAAATTCACTTCCATTTTCATTGGTTGAAAAATCATAATTTAAAGCCTGTTTTTCCTTCTCTTGAACGGCAATTAAGTTCTTTACGTGGTCAATCTGCTCGTTCAACCGACCACTTCGCTTTACTGATATGGCAAAAATAATAATGGGAATCAGAAAGCCTATTGCAGCGTATAGTGCATCATAAAATAAGAAATAAAACAAAGTAAAAGCCGTTGCAAAACTAATAATACGAATCGCTGTTATGATTCTTGATTGAGTTTGTAGCTGTGATAATTCAGTCTCGAATTGCTCTTTTCGAGTACTGTAATAAGTAAATAATGAATTCATAGGGTGTAAATTTCCTTCTTTTTATCGGAATAGGGTCTCTTTTAAAAAGAATAATCACATCTATTAAAAACATAAACAATTAGCAATCTTACCTTTAAAATAATTTAACAAAAATTTAAATAATAATTGTACCTACATTAAATGTATATACATATATTTGCTTCATCAAATTTAAACTAAAAAAAATGAAAAAGATTTTATTATCAACAATGGCTATGGCTATCGCTGCAATCACTTTTGCAGGAAATGGAGAAAAAAACACGTATAAAGTAGACAACAAACTGTCTAATTTGGAGTGGATTGGAAAAAAAGTAACTGGTGAACACACAGGTACTATTGCAGTAAAAGAAGGATCAATCGTGGTAGAAAACAACATGATTAAATCGGGAACTATCGAGTTTGACATGAATACTATCAACTGTACAGACTTAGAAGGTGAGTACAAAGGAAAGTTAGAAGGTCACTTAAAATCAGAAGACTTTTTTAGTGTAGAAAAGCACACTGCTTCTACTTTGAAAATTAAAAGTGTAAAGAAAACTGAAGGACAAGACACTTACGAAATTACGGGTGACTTAACCATCAAAGGAATTACACACCCAACAACTTTTCCTGCTGTTATCAAAATGGAAGACAACAAATTAGTAGCTATTGGAACTGTTGACATCAACAGAACTAAATATGACATCAAATACGGCTCAGGACAATTTTTTGAAGGTTTAGGTGATAAAATGATCTATGATGATTTTACAGTAAAATTCAAATTAGGTGCGAAGAGTTAAGACTTCTCATATAAATTAGTTTTTAGGTTTAGCCGTCGTCTCTTTCAATATAGGCGGCGGTTTTTTTATGAAGAATGGTCACTTACAATTTTCCACATTCCACCCATTCTTTTCCAAATCAAACTGTAATGACCTTCTAGATTTCCTGCGGCCCTCTCTAAATGCCATTTTCCTATCACGCTCACATAATCTTTGCTTAATTGCTCGATATAAAGGTTGGTAAAAGTCAGTTTTCCCATGGCCTCAGCTGATGGATAGGACTTTTTATAATTGTCTAATGTTTGCTGCCAGCCGTAAGTCAATCCTTTGCTCCCAATAAATTTCAACGAATCAGAATGCCAATAAGGTTCCATAAAGCATTCCAAATCACCGGCAGACCAACAGACTTCTTGTTTCTGCATCAATTCTGTTATAGTTTTCTCCGTATCTGTAGTTGAAGGTGGAGAACAACTCATCGTGAAAACAATAAAAATTCCGCTAATTAATCGGGAAATAGATGGGATGTCTTTCATTGTATTTTCTTAAAAATATGAATAATCGTTCTTCTTTTCTTCCTTTATATTTCTTGTACTCATTCCATAGTGATGGATCTTTTTGAAAAATAGGCTCTGTGTTTTTTGAGGTAAATGTGAATACCTTTCCATTGTCAAAATTCAATAAAAATTGGACTAAAGTTCTGCTCTCAGTCGGGACTTGAAATCCATAAGGATCTATTCGAAAGCTAGTAGTAGTGACATAAGCAGCAAAATGTGAAAATTCCCCAATAGATATCAATCGATTGAAATCACCTTCAGCTGAAATATAAACTCCTCTTCCAGTAGAGTAGCCCCAAACTCTATCCGGATTAACAGGTAAGTATTCTTTCAGAGAATCATCATAAATAAGAATGGATTCTCCCTTTCGTTGCAATCCTTCAGTAATTCTTGGTTGATTATTTTTGAATTCATCGAAGCTTAAATAAACCCCTTGGTTAAATTCAAAACTAGGCAGATACATTACTTCATCCAACTGCGCAAATCCGCGGAAGGAAATAAAAAATAAAAAGAGAATTACTGACTTTTTCATGCTTCTTTCATGCTTAATTGAATTCGTTTTCTTGACTCGTCCACCTCAATTACTTTCACTTTTACGGTTTGCTGTAAGTTAACCACTTCATTTGGATTAGCGACAAAATGATTGGCTAAATGGGAAATATGAACCAATCCATCCTGCTTCACCCCTATATCTACAAACGCACCAAAATTGGTAATATTGGTTACTATTCCGGGCAAAACCATTCCAATTTCAAGGTCAGAAATCTTGCTCACGTTTTTATCAAACTCAAACAGCTTAATCCCCTTTCTTGGATCACGAGCCGGTTTTTTCAATTCCTCTTTCAAGTCATTTAATGTGGGAAGCCCAATCTCTGAAGATGCAAACTTTTGAAAATCGATTTGATCAATTGCTTTTTCATTTCTGATCAATTCATCAACAGAAACACTGACTGACTTTGCCATTTTCTTCACTAAATCGTATCGTTCAGGGTGCACAGCCGAGTTGTCCAATGGATTCGTACCTCCAACAATTCTTAAAAATCCTGCTGCCTGTTCAAAAGACTTGGCCCCCATTCCTTTTACTTTTAACAACTCTTTTCTAGATTCAAATGTTCCATTCTCTGATCGATAATCCACAATACGTTGCGCCAACTGAGGCCCCAACCCAGAAATGTATTGCAACAAATGCTGAGATGCAGAATTAACATTCACTCCCACTTTATTTACCGCACTTTCTACTACCCTATCGAGCGATTGTTTCAGTAATTTTTGATCCACATCGTGCTGGTATTGTCCAACACCAATAGATTTTGCATCAATCTTTACCAACTCCGCCAATGGGTCCATCAATCGCCGACCGATAGAAATTGCCCCACGAACAGTGACGTCATATTGAGGAAACTCATCTCTTGCAACCTTTGAAGCCGAATAAATAGAAGCTCCATTTTCATTCACGACATAAACTTCAACTGCTTCATTAAAACGCATCTTTTGAATGAATCGCTCCGTCTCTCGTCCTGCAGTTCCATTTCCGACTGCGATGGCTTCTACTTTATAGCGGCTAACAATGGTGTTTATTTTTTTTGCCGCCATCGCACTTTCATTTTGAGGTGGATGAGGATAAATCGTTTCGTTGTAAACAATATCTCCCAAATCATTCAAGCAAACAACTTTACAGCCAGTTCTAAAACCAGGATCTATGGCCAATACATTCTTTTGTCCTAACGGTGGCGCTAACAACAACTGTTTCAAATTTTTGGCAAAAACATCGATTGCTTCTAGGTCTGATTTCTCTTTGTATGTATTCTTAAACTCCGTCTCTATTGAAGAGCTGATCAACCTTTTAAAACTGTCTTTTGCAGCTAATTGTAATTGTTCTCTCAGTTCTCTATTGTTTGTTTTTATGAAAGCCTGTTCAATTTTATTCAACGCTTGCTCTTCTTCAATGGCAATCTTTACCCTTAAAAACCCTTCACTTTCACCTCGAGAAATTGCCAGAAATCGGTGGGATGGAATTCGCTTTAATGGCTCTTCCCACTTAAAATAATCTTTAAATTTTTCACCTTCATCGTCTTTGCCTTTTATCACTTTTGAGGATATGAGGGCTCCTTTTTCGAACATCCAACGAATGTTCCGACGGATGTATTCATTCTCATTCAACCATTCAGCGATAATGTCTCTTGCTCCAGATAACGCCTCTTCAACGGTCTCTACTTTATCAGTCAGATATCGTTCAGCAACCTCATCCAATGAAGTGAGATTCTGAGCCATCATTATTTTAGCTAAAGGTTCTAATCCTTTTTCCTTGGCTACAGATCCTTTGGTTGATCGCTTCTGCTTGTATGGCAAATAAATATCTTCCAAAGCTGTCAAGTCTTGACAGTTTAGGATCTTTTCTTTCAATTCTTCCGTTAGCTTATCTTGTTCTTCAATGGACTTTAAAATAGTAGCCTTTCGCTTTTCGATCTCTTCGAATCGATTTTTTTCCGTTTGAATATTTTCTATTTGAACTTCATCTAAATTTCCAGACCATTCTTTTCGATATCTAGCTATGAAAGGAATGGTTGCACCTTCTTCTAGAAGCTGAATTGTAGCCTCGACAGACTCTTTATTAATTCCAGTGGATTTGCCAACATAGGTAATTAAGCTAACTCCCATTTATTTAAATCTTTTAATATTTTTTTTACGTAATTGTTTTAAACAAGAGTGCTAATTTAATGGTTTATAATCTACACTCTAAGCATCTATTAAAAACTCATTTATATGAAAAAGATTTTCACCTTAAGCATTATGCTTTGTTTACTTTTAAGTGCTTGTGCGCAAGACACTCACCAGAACGAAGACCAATCGAATAAAGAAATTAAATTGAGACCTGTTTTAACAAAAGCGGAGTACAAAAAAACACTTCCTAGTGATGTTTACGAAATAGCGATGGAAGAAGGAACAGAACGTCCATTCTCTGGAAAGTATAATGACTTTAAAGGGGACGGGATTTTCACTTGTGCAGTTTGTGGAAATCCACTATTTGACTCCAAAACAAAATTTAAATCAGGAACCGGATGGCCAAGCTTTTACGATGTTTACAATGACAAAAGCATTGTAGAAGCAGTGGATAGAAGCCTGGGAATTGTTAGAGCTGAAGTAGAATGTAACCGATGTAATTCGCACCTCGGTCATGTATTTGATGATGGCCCAAACCCAACCGGCTTGCGTTACTGCATCAATTCTTTGGTATTAGATTTTGTTCCTAGATAAATTACTATTTTAAAACTTCATCTATAAACTCAGGCTGATTGGGTGCGCTTGCATTGTTATTCTTAATGCTTCCGTCCGGATTAATGATTACAAACCTTGGAAGACTTGATACTACAATATTTTCAGTTTGGGATAGCTCTACTGATTCTAAGGTAAACCACATCATTGAATTTCGGTAACTATCTCCCACCCAATAGTGATTACTCTGAGAGGGCAAAGTATCGCTGTAGGCGAACCAATCATCTAAATTATGATCAACAGAAATTTTTAAAAACTCTAGGGTGTCGTTTGCCATTATTGCACTGATAGAATCAAAAGAATGAATCAGGTTTTTTGATGGTTTTGACCAAGTAGACCAAACATTAATGACCACCGTTTTTCCATAAAATGCGGCATAATCAACATCGTCTGCATCAAGACTAATCATTCTGAAAGGGAGTAAAATTTCACCTACAGAAGCTTGTTGCATCAATACCACCTTTTTATCATTATCAGAAGAGAAACCCATTCCATTTTGGGCAACCAACCAATAATTGGAAACGAAACACAATAAGATTGAAAAAATTATTTTCATTAAACAGAATCGGTTTTATAATTCATTTTCAATAGCATGATTACTTTTTGTCTGTCCCGGAATCTCATATACTTCGATTTTTAACTCCCCCTTTATCATTTCCTCTCGAGGGTTAAATATATATGTTTTCAAGATAGCTGAAGAAGGAAATGTATTAATTGTGTAAAGAAAATCAAACTTTATAGTTTTATCCTCAGCAATTTTGGAACTAGTAAATGGCCCAAATCCGCCATAGTTATAACCTTCATGGGTTACGGAATCTTCAACTGAAAAAATAATTGGAAACGAACTATTAGTACTTACATCAAAATACACCCCACTACACCTAATATAAATAGGCGATTTTTTTTGATTGGGCATTAAATTATAGAATTGCTCCTTCCCGTCAAAATTAATATTAAACTCATTTATTTTTTTACGCTTCAAAAATTGATTTCGCTCAAATAGAATCAATTTAGAGATCGTATCTACATGTAATTCATGATACAATTCTCGAATATTAGGCCTCAATTCTTCCAGTTGAATTATATAATCAAACAAAGTGTCGCTCTCTGAACGGGCCAATTGAAATGCCCGTATGGGATATTCTTCTTGTTTTGTGATTTCATCATCCAATTGCCAAAAACGAGCACCCGTTGCAGGTGGTGTTCCATTCACTTCATCTGGAATTAAGCTAAACAGCTCCTTATCTACATGCTCATAATAATATATCATGGTATGGGTGAAATTAAAATTTACCCAAAAGAAAAACAGCGTAACAACAGTAATTGGAACATACAGCCATCGTTGTGAAAATTGATCAATTATAAAAGCAAGACTGCCATAAAACAGAACAACCAAATAAGCTGCTGCTCTATTTTCAGGATAGAATATTCCAAAAACTAAATTCTGTAATAAGATTCCTACTACTCCAACAAATAAGAAAATTTGAAATATATTTTTACCATCAAACAGATTCTTACTTCGAATCACGCTATAAAAAAGATGGGCACTCAGCAGTAAAAAAATAACAGTTAATAGAACATCTAACCAAGTGCTACCGCTTTTCCACATTAACTTGGATAAAGATTGAATTGTAGTGGCATAAAAATCAGACTCAGCTCCTAAATATAACTTCCCTACTTTCTGGAGGTCTAAAGAATACTTTACTGCAATTGCTATTGGAAATAACGATAAAACAGTGAATACTTTTCCCCACATTTGCTTTTTTTGAAGGCTAAAAAGAAGCAAAAACAATATTCCAAACAAAGCTATTGGCAATAAAGATAAGTTTGTATAAATGGCCAACAACCAACCCAAAGTGGCCATACCAACATTTCTAGAATTCGTATTTTCAAAAAAGAAAGTGGTTTGTAATAAAGCAAATGTCATGAATGAAAAAGACAGACCATAACCTCTAGCGATACTGAAAAACTCTAAGAAAAAACTAGTGCAACAAACGCTTACAATTAGAAATAAAATACTCCAGTTTGATTTTAGATACCTTTTAAATCCTACTAGAGAATAATAAAACAAAGGGAATGCTAAAATACTTGGTAAACGTATAATCCAAATAGATTCAGAATTAAATATTCTATAAAACAGTCCACCCAAAAAACTCAGGACAAAGTGGTTATTGGCATCAATGTAACCGGTATAAGGTAGGAAATTCCAATCAATCATGTACCCATTTTTAGTCATGATTTCATCATTGACATAAAATACAAGTACCGCTCTTAATAAGACATAAGCAAAGAGTAAAGCAAAAATTACATGAATAACTATACCGTCATTTAGAACTTTTCGCTTACACATTCTGATTAACTAGTTTGTTAGATTTTACTAAGAACATTCCTACTTTACTCTCTTAAAGTTCAGGTGGTAGAAATGGAAATCGGGATTTGGTAAATCAATAGTAAATCCATCAGCTGTACCATCTTTTACCTCAAACTTAACATAACCTTCTGGCAAAAATCCATCGTTAAATTTGATTTGAAATACATCACCTTCCCATGGCGTCATTTCACTATAGAACAATTCTTTAGCAGGAACTAATACCAGCTTCAATTGCTTCTTCTCGTAAGTCACAATTGCCTTACCATACATCTTGTCTTCATAGGCACCCGCATATTTCTCTAAGTCTAAAGTTGGCTTCAACTTCTTATTTCTAGCATCTATCACTTTCTTACGATCTTCTTCTAATCGCTTTTCATATCGCTCAGAAGACTTTAAATATAAATCTGCCCAATCTCTAGCGTCTTTGGTTTCTAAAAACTCATCTAGAATTTTATACATTAATGCTGCCGGCAAAGATGATTCATCGTTCGTTAGAATTACGAAACCTAAGTTTTCTTCTGGAACAAATCCGATTTTAGAAATAAAGCCTGGTAATCCGCCACCGTGATGAGCTACTTTTTTACCTTGGTAATCGAACAAAAACCAACCCAATCCATATCCTTTAAAATGAATGCTATTTGATTCATCAAAATTGGAAACAGATTGAGGTGTTTGAAGTGAAAGAAGATGCTTTACTGTGTTTGATTTCAATAAAGTGTCTCCATTATAAATTCCATTATTGGTCCACATTTTTAACCAATTACTTAAATCCATTACACTAGAATTTAATGCTGCTGCACCACCAGAATTGTCGTAATTCAGGAACAATGAAGCTGTTCCTTTTACATGTGGAATCGCTAAATTATCAGCTTTAGTAAATTTACTAGTAGATGTTTTTGAAGAAGTCATTTGTAAAGGTTGGAAGAAACGGGTTTCAATAAATTTGTCCCAACTCATGCCACTTACTTTCGCCACTAATTCACCGGCTACAATAAACATGATGTTGTTGTAACCATATTCCTTTCTGAAAGAGGTTTTATTTGGCAATTCTGAGATTCTATTCATGATTTCTGCACGAGAATAATCTGTTCCGTACCACAGCAAATCACCATCAAATGTATTGTAACCTGAACGATGCGCCAACAAATCTTCAACTGTGAAATTTTGAGTGGCATAGTCATCATACAACTTAAAAGAAGGTAGAATATCCACTACTTTATCGTCCCATTTCAATTTACCTTCATCTACCAACATACCAATAGCTGCTGCAGTAAATGCTTTACTTAAAGAGGCTATTCCAAAAACAGCATTCACATCCATCGGAGTGTTTGTTTCCTTATTTTTTAATCCGTAAGCATTTTGAAAAACAATTTGTTGGTCTTTCACTATGGCGACGCTCATGCCAGCAATTCCATAGTTTTTAAACGCCTCTCTGATGTAGGTATCCAATTCGGCATATTCTCCTTTTATCAACTGACTCGGTTCTCTATCAATAGGAGCGGTTTCCACTCTTTCTCTTTCTACTTGCGCAATTGAAGTAACACTATATAATCCAAAAATTACTGCAAAACAAAAATTCTTTATCATCTTTTTTATTTTAATACGATCCATTTCTCTTTCTAACTAACCACTCTAAAGCGAGCAAGCCTAAAATTAAAAAGAAAATCCATTTTAAATTTATCAATTCTGAGAGTTTCACTTGTGAGTAAGAAATCGACGTGATGTCTTCTCTTAACTCTAACTCTTTTATAATCTCGCTCATTTGATTTGGGAAGAAACTTTTTCCTCCATTCTGCTCACTAATTTCTTTCATCAATCCGAGGTTCGCTTGCAAATTATTCCCTTCCACATCGATAGGCAAAATAGATAGCGTTCCTGTTTCTTTCAATTGTTTTCCGCCATAATTAACGGTAGCTAAATAGGTGTAATCGCCTACCGCAAGATTTCCTGCATTCAAATAATAGCGTTGGTTGGTGGCAGTAAAACTAAACGAATATTCTTGCCCGTCTGTATTTCGAATCAACAAACTAACCTCCGGTTCATTTACCAACTCATAACTCTCGTTGTACAATTCAGCATCAAAAACAATGGATTCATTTTCAAGAAAATCATTTTTAGTGGTCACGCGAAATAAACTCTTATCCACTTTTAAAGAAAGGTATTGAACCGTTTTTCCCATTAATTCCTGAAAGTTCGCACTGCTTTGATTTCGCTCATAATCCGCTAAACTCCACCTCCACAATCCTTCTCCCAATACAAAACCTAATTTCTGATTTTCGTCTTGTATAAAAAACCACAAAGGAGTTTGGGTTTCTACTTTCGAAATTTTCTGATAAAGTAGCGTATATGAAGGTTTACTAATGGATACTTCACCAAAAGGCGAAGCCAACGGGGGGAAACTGGCGACTTGTTTACCAACCGATTCTTCTAGCTTAAACAATGGAAATGTCGGATTCTGAATCCCTGTTACATCATTGGTTTGTTTGCCCCGAGCTGAAATGGAAACACCCAGCTTTAGTTCATTTAAGATTGGAATAGCAGTTTGACTGGACACAACAAACAAAGCAGACTGATTATTTAACAGTGATTTCACCTTTGCTAACTGAGCCGTATTGGTGGGGATTCCATGAAAAATCAACAAATTATATGCTCCTGTTTTGGTGTCCAGTTTATCGATTAGTTTGACATCGACTTCATAATTTTCATTTCGCTCAATGTTTCGTTTTATTGCAGCTACATCCGGATGCGCAGAATTGGCCACAATTAATATTTTCTCTTTCCCGTCGAGTACATCAATGTAAATGGCTTTACTATTATTGACCAAACTCATTTCTCCATCTACTTCCGAAAGGGAAACGATATACTTCTGTAATCCAACCTCCTTTGCTTCCAATAAAATGGACTGCTCTTTAAAGAAATCATCTGAATCAATGGAAATTACTTCTGAATACAAAATAGAGCCATTGTGAGAAACCGTTAATTTCGATGTTTTTCCAGCCAACTTTTGTGCGTTTATTGCTACCGAAATTGGAAATTGATTTCCTCTAAAAGCAATCTTATTGGCGATTACTTTAGAGATTTGAATGTCTTTATTGATATTGGTATCTCCTAAAACAATGGAGTAAATGGGAAAGTTGAAATTAGCCGATTGAAACAATGGATTTGAACCCGTATTGTAGATTCCATCCGAAGCCAATATTAAGGCACCTACATTTCTATTGCTAAAACGATTCTCAATTTCATCGATAACATTGGAAATATCTGTTTGTTGAGCAGTGTAATCAATGGTGCCACTTTCTTCCAATTGATTACCAAAAGTGTAGGTCTTCAATTCATAATCTCCACTCAACTGCTTTTTTAACTCTTCTAGCTGAGTTAAATAATCTGTTTTGTAAAAACTAGAATCTTTGTTGAGTAATATACTTTGAGAGTTGTCTTGTGCAAAAAGCACAATCGGAGGCTCAATCTCTCTCTCCAAATGTTTGATGTATGGCGACAACAGTAGAAATGCCAAGACGGATACCGCAACAAAACGAAGCGTAGCCAATCCTTTCACTTGCCATCCGACAAATTCGCTGTGTTTCTTATTGTTCCAATACAGGATAAAAGTGTAAATACCCCCTAAGGTCAAGCAAAATAGAATAAACCAAAGGGGGTATTTTGTGATGATAGAAAAATCCAAAATAAGATCTTTAATAGGTATTTATAGCTCAATTACTCAAGCATTAATTGCAATAAATTAAGTCAGCATTGCACCGCAAACATTAATCGTTTGTCCTGATACATAAGCTGATAAATCAGACGCCAAAAACAAACAGGTATTGGCTACATCCTCAGCTGTTCCTGGTCTTCCCAAAGGAATTCCTTTTAACCAACCTTGCATAACCTCCTCTCCCAATTCTGCAGTCATTTCTGTAGCAATAAATCCGGGAGCGATGGCATTACATCTAATATTTCTTGATCCTAACTCTTTCGCGATAGATTTCGTAAATCCGATAATCCCTGCTTTAGAAGCGGCATAGTTCGATTGACCTGCATTTCCATTTACTCCTACTACTGAACTCATGTTGATGATAGAGCCAGAACGTTGTTTCAACATGGTGCGCTGTACATGCTTGGTAATGTTGAATACTGATTTTAAATTCACGTCGATTACTTGTTGGAAGTTCTCTTCAGACATTCGCATCAATAAACCGTCACGAGTAATACCTGCATTGTTCACTACGATATCAATCGTTCCAAACTCTGCAACGATGTCATTGATCAATTTTTCTGCTTGTGCATAATCTGCGGCATCAGACTGATAACCTTTCGCTTTTACACCAAAAGCGGCTAATTCCTTTTCCACTTCGGCTGCTCTGTCAGGAGATGATACATAAGTAAAAGCCACTTGAGCACCTTGCTCAGCAAACTTTACTGCTACTCCTTTTCCAATTCCTCTTGTAGCTCCTGTGATTAAGGCTACCTTTCCTTCTAATAATTTCATGTATGTTGTATTAATCGAATTCGAACTATCAAATATAAGTAAAGACTGTTGTAATACCTATGTGATTAAAAAAATGGTCTCATTTTTTTAATCTTACAGTGGTAAATGCCGATTGCTAAAATAAACAGTATTATGAGGCATTGCCGATATTAGACTGTATTATTTTTCATTTCGGTATAAAATGGTAAGAAAAGTGGAGATAAAATATAGAGAATGTTGGAGATAGTCGAACTTAGTTATTCATGACTTACTTTTATTAATCCTTGTATAGATTGCAGAATGGTAAATGAATCAATTTCTAACTTAGAAAAGGCAAACCATTTCTTGCCTAAATCCTTCAATGAGGCTCCTATATGATAAACCTCATTATGATCTAGAATTAAAAATCGGTCATGTGCTTTATCAAAAGAAACACCAACAAATGTAGGGTATTGGGTATTTGCCTTTTCAATATCTAGCAGTAGTTTTTTAGAGATGGTTTTACTCAGTAGATATACTTTAATATCCGCTTTCTTCTTGGTCAATTGTGTAATAACACTATCATCGATGTAATTATCAATTAGTACAATACTGTGTTCAGCTTTCTTAATCAGGTTATTCACAAAATCATAAGCATCATACGTTTGCCCGTCAAAAAACACCCCTTGACTACTTTCTTTTTCTGGTGCTTCTAGGGCTTTAAACACTTTTTCAAATTGCAAATTAGTTTCCAATTTATACTTTACAAAATCATTAGATAATTGCAATAGCTGCTGGTGATTTCCAATTGTTTTTCGCATTTGCACGAATGCATTAATAATTTGGATGCTTACTTTTATTGCAATTTCGCTTCTTAAAACTGCGGATAACATTGCTACTCCTTGCTCGGTAAAAACATAAGGCAAGTATTTCCTATGCTTACCCCTTTCATTTTCTAAGGTCACAGATTGTGACCTTAAAGATTTAATCACAGTTTGTGACCGTAAGGTTTCATTTTCAGTTTCGTCAAGTTGAAAACGAAACTCATCTGGAAAACGCTCTACATTTCTTTTTACCGCTTGATTAAGCACCTTAGTTTCTACCTGATACATCGCTGCTAAGTCTGCGTCAATCATTACTTGCTCACCTCTAAAAGTGTAAATTCGATTTTCAATTAAGGCAGAACTAATTTCTTCCATTTTACTCATCCACTTATTTTAATTTTTACTATTACAGGACATCCAACCTTTCATGAATATAAATATAGGTAAAGACGGTTGTAAAATCTTAGTAGAGATAAATATAAACAATTCACTTCGATATAATTTCAAATAGCCTTCTAGTCATTTCTATCCTAATTTTCCGAATATTTGTATTTGCGAACAAACTGAAATCGATACTTTTCAACTTCTTCTCCAAGAAATTTAATTCCAATGGATTTCATTAATTTACTAATCTCCCACATTTGCTTAAAATTATAATCAATAAAATGAAATTTCCTTCCCGACTTGAGGTACAAAATATAAATGGGAAAAGATATTGACCTAATTCCTACTCCCTTCAAATAAGACTTTTCCGATTTACTAAAACCGACTATATCTACCTTATTAAATCTTTTAGAATATATAAAAGGAAAATAACCGAGTAGTAATCGTTCATCTTTTATTGCAAGAAAATTTGGCTCTTGATAAATATTCAGTCCTAAGAATAGAACAATCAAGAATAAGAACACAAATATTATAACCGGAATTAACTCGAACTTCAAGATAGTAACTGTAGTGCTAGTGATGAAAAATGAAGGTAAAATTAAAATGAACAATGAAATTACTCTCAAAACATAACTTATATAATTGGTCTTTGCTCTTTTCATAAATCTATAACACCTAGAGAGTACCAAATGTAATAAATCTCTACATGAATCATTTTTACCAAATCAAAAAGCCCCTTATCTCTTCCGAGATAAAGGGCTTCAACTATTTATGTTTCAGAGAATCTTAAGCAGTAACGCCCATCAATTCAGCCATTTTCTTACCAATTTCAGCAGGAGATTCTGCTACAGTAATACCACAAGCAGCCATAATCTTCATTTTAGCTTCAGCCGTATCATCAGCTCCACCAACAATTGCACCTGCGTGGCCCATTGTTCTTCCTGCAGGAGCAGTTTGACCAGCGATAAAACCAACTACTGGTTTTGTACCGTTTTCTTTAATCCAATGAGCTGCATCAGCTTCCATATTACCACCGATTTCACCAATCATGATGATGCCTTCAGTTTCTGGATCGTTCATTAATAACTCAACTGCTTCTTTAGTAGTAGTTCCAATAATTGGATCTCCACCAATACCAATTGCAGTAGTAATTCCCATACCTGCTTTCACTACTTGGTCAGCTGCTTCATAAGTTAAAGTACCGGACTTAGAAACGATACCGATTTTTCCTTTCTTGAAAACGAAACCTGGCATAATGCCCACTTTCGCTTCTCCTGGAGTAATCACACCCGGACAATTAGGACCTATTAAACGACAATCTTTATCAGAAATGTAATTTTTTACTGCGATCATGTCCTTCGTAGGAATTCCTTCAGTAATACAAATAATCACTTTGATACCTGCTTCAGCAGCTTCCATAATTGCATCAGCAGCAAAAGCTGGCGGCACAAAAATGATGGAAACGTCAGCTCCTGTTTCTTTCACTGCATCAGATACCGTATTAAAAACCGGCTTGTCTAAATGAGTTTGTCCACCTTTGCTTGGAGTTACTCCACCTACTACATTTGTACCATACTCAATCATTTGACCTGCATGGAAAGTTCCTTCACTACCGGTAAATCCTTGAACGATTACCTTTGAATTTTTATTTACTAGAACACTCATTATTTGCGTTTTATTTTTTCTTTAAAAAGGATTTTTTAATGAGCCCAAATTTATGCTTTTATGGCTTCAACTGCAAAGCATATCTACATAAATAAATGAACAAAAATTAAATTCTTCCTTTTAGTCGGCTAGATTTCCAATTGCATGATGGGAGTTTTGTTATTTTTGAGCAATGAAAAAATGGGGATTAATACTGCTTTTAATAGTTTCAGCGCAAGCTGCGAGTGCACATAAATTTTATGTAAGCATTACTCAAGTCAACTACAACCAGAAGACTAAAGCCATAGAAGTTACTTTAAAACTATTCACAGACGACCTAGAAATATCGACTTCTAAATTCGCTAAGCATCCAGTAAAAATTACAAAAGACACAGATGCGGATTCTGAAATTGAAAAGTACCTCTCCGATCAATTTTCCGTTGAAATAAACGATCAATTAAAAAAAATAAATTACTTGGGTAAAGAATTGGAGAATGATGTCAGTTGGTGTTACCTAGAAATAAAAGATGTACCGGACATCAAATCAATAAAAATTAATAATCAAATTTTTACTGCACAATTTCCGGAGCAGAAAAACTTGATTCATTTAAATGTAAAGGGAGTTGAAGAAAGTGCAATTCTAACAAAAAATACAACTTCTTTTTTACTTGAATTATAATGGATTTCGGCATCTATTTTACTTTAGGCTTAGACCACATCACCGACCTCAATGGTTTTGACCACATGCTTTTCATTACAGCATTAATGGCTCCTTTTGCGATAAAAGATTACAGACAAATCTTGATTTTAGTCACCGCTTTCACCCTTGGGCATTCCTTAACATTGGCATTGGCCTCCTTAAAAATAATCCCATTTAATCCAACCGTTATTGAATTATTAATTCCTGTGACCATTTTCATAACCGGAGTCTATAATTTAATTCGAAAAGAAACAACTTTAAACTCTAAAACAACTAGTTACCTCATCGCTTTGGGCTTCGGACTAATTCATGGAATGGGTTTTTCCAACTTTTTCCAGTCCTTATTGGGCAAAGATGCATCCATCGTTCAACCTTTATTGGCATTCAACTTAGGGGTAGAAGCAGGTCAAATACTATTCGTTTTCATTCTATTGTCAATACAATTCTTACTTTTAAGGATTTTAAAAATTAAATTCAATTGGTGGAAGAACACACTAAGCACATTAGCTGTTGTTGTCTCAACCTTTCTTTTTATTAAACAGATCATATCTTAATATATGAAATACAGATACTTAATTTCTTTTAGCAGCGCACTATTACTAACCATTTCTTCTTTTGCACAAAGCGACAACACCAATAAAAGTTACTTCAAGCAACTGTACGATGAATTGCCAACTCCCAATGCATTCCGAACGGCATCTGGTTACCCAGGGTATAAATATTATCAGCAAAAAGCAGATTATGTGATGGACATTGTGTTGGACGATGAGAAGCAGCGAATCTCTGGATCTGAAACGGTAACTTATACCAACAACTCTCCCGACATTCTACCTTATTTATGGGTACAATTGGATCAGAATATGCGAGCGAAAGATTCTGACACACGTAAGATTCAATCGATGAGTATTGGCGACAGCTTAAGTTTTGAAGCGTTGGATAAGTACATTAATCCATTTGATGGAGGATTCAAATTAGAGAAAGTAACCGATAGTCGAGGAAACAAATTGGACTATACGGTCAATAAGACAATGATGCGTATTGATTTACCTCAACCTCTAAAACCTGGAGCGACGACTTCATTTAAAATTGATTGGTGGTACAACATCAACGATCGTATGAAAATTGGCGGTAGATCTGGATATGAATATTTCGAAGAGGAAGACAATTACTTGTATACGATTGCTCAGTTTTTTCCAAGAATGGCAGTCTATAATGATGCGGAAGGGTGGCAAAACAAGCAGTTTTTAGGTAGAGGAGAATTTACTTTACCTTTTGGCGATTATCAAGTAAACATTACAGTTCCTTCTGACCATGTGGTAGCTGCAACTGGTGAGTTACAAAACACTTCTGATGTAATGACTTCTACTCAGAAAAAGCGATTTGCTGAGGCGCGTGAAAACACAACTGAGCCTGTATTGATCATCACTCAAGAAGAAGCCGAGGAAAACGAAAAAGAGAAAGCGAAAGGAACAAAAACGTGGAAGTTTAAAGCCTCCAATGTGCGTGATTTTGGATTTGCTTCTTCACGTAAATTTATGTGGGATGCTATGGCGGTTAAGTTTGGAAACAGAACTGTAATGGCCATGTCCTATTATCCAAAAGAAGGAAATCCTTTGTGGGAGCAATATTCTACTAGAGCTGTTGCGCATACCTTGAGAAGTTATTCTGAACATACGTTTGATTATCCTTATCCAGTTGCAATATCTGTCAATGCAAAAAGCATCGGAATGGAATACCCAATGATTTGCTTCAACTATGGTCGTCCTGAAAAAGATGGCACCTATACAGAGCGAACTAAATATGGTGTAATCTCAGTTATTATTCACGAGGTAGGACACAATTTCTTCCCAATGATTGTCAACTCAGACGAACGTCAATGGACATGGATGGATGAAGGATTGAATACTTTTTGCCAATACATGGCGGAGCAAGAATGGGACATTGACTATCCTTCAAGAAGAGGGCCAGCCTATAAAATTGTAGATTACATGAAAGGAGATAAAAGCAATATTTCTCCAATTATGACCAACTCAGAATCTATTTTCCAATTTGGGAATAACGCATACGGGAAACCTGCAACAGCGTTAAATATTTTGAGAGAAACAGTAATGGGTAGAGAATTATTCGATTATGCTTTCAAGCAATATTCGAAAACTTGGATGTTTAAGCATCCTACTCCTGCTGACTTCTTCCGATTAATGGAAGATGCATCCGCAGTAGATTTAGATTGGTTTTGGAGAGGATGGTTTTTTACGACAGACCATGTTGATTTGTCAATTGATAAGGTAGAATGGTTGCAAGTCGATTCTAGAAATCCATCAAAAGAGATGGCATTTCAGGGAGAACAAGCTAAAAAAGATGAAGAAGCTTTTATCGGAACCATCAGAAACAAAGAACTCAAAGCTAAGAATGTAGTGGTCACTGATAAAAAAGCAAATGACTTTTACAACTCATATGATCCTTTTGAACCAACAAAAATTGATGAAAAAGCATATGAAACCTATATGAGTTCATTGGATGATACTCAGAAATCAACTTTAGATCAACCGTTGAATTTATATGATGTTACCTTTTCTACTCCTGGTGGAATTCCAATGCCTATAATAGTAGAGTTTGAATTTACAGACGGTAGTAAAACCAAGGAATACATACCTGCTGAAATATGGAGAATGGGTGACAAAAGCATTAAGAAATTATTCTATTTCGAGAAAGAAGTGGTGGCAGTAAATTTAGATCCAAACTTGGAAACCGCTGACATCAATAGAAACAATAACTATTGGCCGGCGAGAGTGGAACCAAGTCGTTTCAAATTATACAAAGAAAAAGAAGAGAAAGAAAAAGAGAACCCAATGCAGCGAATCAAGCGTGCAGAGGAAATGAAGTAACCTTAATAATGGTTAATTGTGAATGGTCAATTGTTAATGATTAGGTGTTAATTATTAATAGCTGACCATTCTTTATTTAGGTTTGATCTCAACTAAATAACGCTGATCGTTTTGATTCACTTTTCATTTCAATAAATTGTTTCGACAAAACACTCATTAACAATTAATAATTAACCATTAACAATTAACAATTAATAATTAACCATTTACAATTAAGACGTTTTCCTTAAAAGTAGACTTCGACTTTCAACCCGTTTATTGAGCTCAATTGATAACTTCCGTCCAATTGCTCCACCAATGTTTTGAAAAGTTCAGCACCAAACGTTCCTTTATTAAATGAAAATTCAGGGTCTTCCAGTCCAATTCCATTATCTTCAATAGATAGAAATCTTTTCCCTTCAATAAATTTCACAATAATCTCTATTTCACCACTATCTTCTTTGAAAGCATACTTAAAACAATTGGTCAACAACTCATTAATCAGCAACCCCAAAGGAATTAGCTCCTCTATCGTTAAGTCCTTTATATCAATCTGCTTAACCACACTTATGCCTTCACTTGAATATACATTCTGTACTCGATCCACCAAAGTATTGATGTACTCTTCTACATCAATTGTTGTAAAATCCTTTGAGCCATATAGCTGTTGATGAACCAATGCCATAGAATTGATCCGGCCTTGCATTTCTTGGTAATTGGCTTTCAACTGATAACTTCTGCTTGTATTGGATTGTAGTCGCATCAAACTAGAAATGATCTGCAAATTATTTTTTACCCGATGATGAATCTCCTTCAAGAGGACTTCCTTTTCTTCTTTACTAATTAATGTACGTTTGAGTTCCTCATTCGTGGCGTCAATAATAGCATTACTCCGTTTCTGAGACCTGTATTTACTATAAATCAAGAACAATAAACCAGCAATAAACAGCAAACAAATACTTAACAGGTTCCTTATATTCTGTTCGCTTTCTAACTGCTGAACTCGCTTCTCTTGAGTCAAAGCGATAATATTATTCTCTCTTACACGCTCGAGACTATCTCGAAATATTTGACGTTCTTGATTGTATTTTACTTCTAAGTTCTCTAGTACCTCAACTTCTACTTTATCATATAAAGAATCTTTATAGCTTGAATAAGCTTCTTGATATTTATATGCTGCCTTGTAATCGTTCTTCTTTATACTTAATCGAACTAGTCGAGTATAAACCTCAGAATAGTAACGATTAACTCCTATTTCTTGTGTCAACTTCAAAGCTTCCTTCAAAACAAGCTCTCCTTTATCTAATTCTCCACTATTTATAAAACTCTCCCCGATATTAAACAAGGCGATAATACTACCCACCTTATCATTATTTTTCTCACAAATTAATTTTGATTGATACAGATTTTCAACAGCTTTGTCATATTTCTTCGTATTCATATAGATAATTCCTCTATTCAAATAGGCCTTACTGTTTATATGAGAGTTTACGAAGTTGTTGGTATCAATAAGGATTAGATTCAAATAATACAGTGCGCTATCATATTTCTTTAACATGGTTTGAGAGACTGCGATATTATTATAAGAAATCAACAAACTAGCTGATTTATCTTTCTCTCTATACAATTTCATTGACATCCTATGATAAGTCAACGCTTTATCATAAATCGACATTTCTTGATAAATATTTCCAATGTTATTATTGCTATTTGCAAATTCTAGAACAATGGAAGAATCTTTAGTATAGAGGTTCTTGACTTTAAACAATGTACTTAAACTCTCATCTTGTTTGCCTTTACGAAATAGTATAGAGGCATAGGTGTTATAAGCACGAGCCAACTCTAAAGCATGATTCGGTTTGGCAAAATCAATAGCCCTCAAAATTTCATTTTCGGCTCTAATCAATTGAGCCTTTTTCTGAGAAAGCACTGAACGTGTATAATAATATTGAGAGAGCAAGAGACTATCATTACTCCGATATAAGTCGTCACTTATTCGGTTCAGTAACCCTTCAGAAGTATCCATCATGGAAATCTTTGCTGCTGCCATTGCAGTATTTATCACAGAAGACAGATATTGCTTATCCTCTTTTTTTAGACTAGATAATGCTTTTGAAGCATATAAATAGTGTAAACTATCATTAATATCTCGGTATTCTTCCGAAAGGGCTTTCCACTCCTGATATGTTTTATCTTGACCTGCATTCGATTCAACCGAAATAAAAAACAAAAAAGTTAGAAATAGTAATTTATTAAAGCGCATTGAATTTTAGGTTAAAGAGTTTCTTTTTTTAATATTTATTTCCGGCAAAGTGAGTACTATTTTCTCAATCTTGAAGAAAAAAAGTGCCACATTTTAATCTATTCATTCAGTCAACGCAAACACAAAAATCATAACAATCTAAAAATCAAACTAAAATCGCTTTTTGTTTTATTTTGGATTTTTTATTGCTTCAATATAAGTATAACCTTTAAAACTTAAAATTATGTTACGTTGGACAATCACATTTTTTATAATTGCATTAATCGCTGCTGTATTCGGATTTGGGGGAATTGCCGCCGGAGCTGCTTCAATTGCAAAAATCCTATTTTTTATCTTTATAGTACTTTTTGTACTCTCTTTATTGAGAGGATTATTTACTAAATAAAATTACATCTTCACTCTTTTCAGAGAAAGTAGATTCATCGGATTTACACCAATTCCTTCAAGGGACTTAGGCACAAATCGAACTACTTGGTCATAAAAGAGCGGCACTATTGCAGCATCTTTTATGATCATTTTATCCATTTCAAAATACAAGGCCACTCTTGTACTATCATTAGATTCATTTAGAGCATTCAGATACAAATTATCATATTCTTCAGAAACATATCTGGTATAATTTGGTCCATCTGGAGCTAAATTTTTACCATAAAACAAAGCCAAATAATTCTCTGCATCAGGATAATCGGCAATCCACGATTTTCTAAAAAATGAAAATGCTCCTTGCGCCACTAATTCGTTGTGTGTTCCTGAAGGATTCACTTCTATTTTAAGCGTTATTCCAATTTCTTTCAGTTCGTGCTGAATAAACTCACATAAATCCAAGTATTGAGCCGTGGTATTTAATACTACTATTGGAATTTTATTTTTATCATCATAGCCTACTTCTTTTAGCAATTGCCTTGCTTTCTCAGGACTGTAATCATACCCAATATTTTCATCTGAAAAACCTGGCAACCCTTTTGGAATAAAACCTTTATTCGCAGGAGTGCCTATCCCTTTCCGCAAATACAACAACATTTTCTCCCGATCAAAACCATAGTTAATGGCTTGCCTGACTTGCGCGTATTTTAAAGGTGAAGTTCCTTCAATAATTTCTTTCGACTGCAAATTGAAACCTAAATACTCGGTATTCAAATAAGGAACTGTAATCATTCTTACACGATCAGAATATTTAGCTTTCAATGCTCCATTAGAGTTTAAAATTTCATCCTTATAACTTCCATTCAATCCTGAGATGTAATCTAAATCTCCTTTTAAAAATTTCAAAAAGGCGACTTCTTCATCCTTATTGAAGGTTACATTCACAGCATCTAAATAGGGGAGTGAATTACCCGCTTCATCCATTTCAAAATAGGACTCATTTTTTAAAAAAACCAACTTATTGGATTCACTCCAGAATTTAAATTGGAATGGCCCAGTACCTATTGGATGTTGTCTAAAATCTTCTCCAAAATGCGAGATAACTTCTTCAGGAACTACCGAACAATACTGCATTGTTAGTATTCCCAAAAATGGCGGAAATGCTGTTTTTAATCGAATTTCTAAAATGGTGTCTGAGACTGCTTGAAATGAATAATGCCCCTTTTCATCCCTTCCTACAAAATTAAATACCCATGATCCTGGGGATGCCAAACTTTCATCTACTAATCGATTAAAACTGTATACAAAATCATCGGCAGTAACGATTCGATCTGATTCTGATGTAAACAATTCACTTTTATGAAATAGTACATCAGTTCGCAAATGAAATCGATACACTTTTCCTGAGTCTAATATTTCCCAACTTTTAGCGATACAAGGAATTACATTCAAGTTTTCGTCCATTTGCACCAATCCATTAAACAATTGATTGACAGCAGAAATATTTTCTAAGTTTCTTGTAAATGCAGGATCTAAAGAAGTTATGCCATTGGGCTCATTGTACCTAAAAATAGAAACATCTTTGTATTGCTCTTTTTTGTTGGAACAGCCGAATAGGAATAGAAAAGACAATATAGATATAACAGTTTTTCTCACACTGCGAATATGCTAATTTTATAGCGCTTTTATTCCATTTTGAGATAAAAAAATGCACTTGCAAACTCTTACATTCTACTATTTATATAGACCTTAATATTTCTACTTGAATTTGGTAACTTTGCGGCCTCATGAATCACAGTAAAAAAGTCGCATTTTACACACTTGGTTGTAAGTTAAATTTTTCAGAGACTTCTGGTATTGCCAGAACATTTGAAGATGCGGGCTATGCACGTGTTGATTTCCAAGATCGACCTGATATTTTCATCATCAACACTTGTTCAGTAACAGAAAATGCAGATAAAAAATGCAAACAGTTAGTGAAACAAGCAAAAAAGATATCACCTGATTCATATGTTGCAATTATTGGTTGCTACGCCCAACTGAAGCCAGAAGAAATCTCCAAAATTAAAGGAGTAAACATGGTCTTAGGTGCCGCCGAAAAATTCAACATCCTAGAACACATTGACCAAGTTGATGCTGAAAAAGAGTCTAGAATTGTTGCCTCAGAAATAAAACACGTCAAAGAATTTATTCCTTCCTACTCTATCGGCGATCGGACGCGAACCTTTTTAAAAGTGCAAGACGGTTGCGATTATTTTTGTTCATTCTGTACTATTCCGCTTGCTAGAGGAAGAAGCAGAAGCAACTCCATTGCTCAAACAGTTTTAGTGGCGCAAGAAGTGGCAGCAACTGATGTTAAAGAGGTTGTTTTAACTGGTGTAAACATTGGAGATTTTGGAAAAGGAACAGAGGAGAACTTTTTTGGGTTAGTGCAAGAGTTGGATCAGATTGAAGGAATTGATCGATTTAGAATTTCATCCATAGAGCCGAACTTACTAAGTAATGAAATCATTGATTATGTGGCTCAAAGTAGAAGTTTTGTTCCACACTTTCACATTCCTTTGCAATCTGGTAGCGACAATATTTTAAAGTTGATGCGCAGAAGGTATCCAACAGAATTATACCGCAATCGCATTGAACAAATCAAACGATTAATGCCAGATGCCTGTATAGGTGTGGATGTTATCGTTGGTTACCCTGGAGAAACAGACGAAGAGTTTTTAAAAACGGTTCATTTCTTGAAAGAGTTAGACATTTCCTATTTACATGTTTTCACTTATTCAGAAAGAAACAACACCACTGCCGTGAGAAGCGAAGATGTAATTCCAATGGAGGTTCGGAAAGAACGTAGCAAGCAATTGCACATTCTATCAGACAAAAAGAAACGACACTTTTACGAACAACAACTCGGCAAACCGGTTACTGTATTGTTCGAAACAGAAGATCACAATGGATTTATGCATGGATTTACTGAGAATTATTTAAAAATTAAAGCTCCGTTTAATCCAAACTTTGTCAACCAATTAAAGAAAGTAATTCCTTACAAAATAGAATTTGATGGACTGATGCTCGCAGAAGTTCAAGTTGAAGCATTGGCTTAATTAATAAAAAAAATGGCAGTAGTTCCCTACAAAAACAAAACAGAAGGCAAGAAAGAGCAGGTCGCTGAAATGTTTAATAACATCTCGGCTCGATATGATTTCTTAAATCATTTTCTATCCTTAGGAATTGATATCCTATGGCGAAAGAAAGCCATTCGATTATTGAAGGATATTCAGCCAAAAAAAATCTTAGATGTAGCAACAGGAACAGGCGACTTTGCAATTGAAGCATTGTCCTTGAACCCAACCAAAGTAACTGGCATTGACATTAGCTCCGGAATGCTTGAAGTGGGAAAGATTAAAATGAAGAAAAAAGGTTACGACGATAGAATTGAAATGCTTTTGGGAGATTCTGAAAACTTGCCTTTCGAAACCAATCATTTTGATGCCATGACAGTAGGATTTGGTGTACGGAATTATGAGAATTTAGAAAAAGGTCTATCTGAAATGAATCGCGTTTTAAGACCAGGTGGAAAAACTGCGGTACTCGAATTTTCAAAACCTAAAAATTTTCCAATCAAGCAGATCTATAATTTTTACTTTATGAATATTTTGCCCACTATTGGCAAAATGGTTTCTAAAGACAGTTCGGCCTACACCTATTTACCAGAATCAGTAAATGCTTTTCCTGAAGGGGATGATTTTGTAAAAATTTATCAAAAATGTGGCTTTAAGAATGTAAAAACCTATCCGTTGTTTTTCGGGATTGCCAGTATTTATTTGGGAGAGAAATAAAATTCTTCTGCTTACGTTTGTACCATACAAAACACTACTTTTTTTACATGAAATTGAAACCATTCCTTTTTAGTCTTTTATTTTTCTCTTTTGTTTTGGCGATTGCCCAAAAACCGAAAGTTGAAAATTTACCCAACTTTAAGCAAAAAAGGATTCATTTTGGCTTTTCTTTAGGATTCAATAGTGCCTCATATACTTTAGATAGAAAACAAATTGATTTCAAAAACGACAGCTTATTGCGAATAGATGTAGAAAGCCAAAGTGGATTTAATTTGGGCATTGTCTCTGCGTTGCATTTTAATGAATTTTTCTCCTTGAGATTTGTCCCAACCCTCTCTTTTGCTCAACGCAATTTGAATTATACGTTTCAAAATCCTAGATCTGGAGAAACAGAAATCTTAATCAAGCCACTAGAGTCCACGAATATTGAGTTACCCGTATTGTTTAAATATCGCTCAGCTCGATTGAATAATTTTGCAGCCTATTTAATTGCAGGAGGAAAATATGTGATTGATTTAGCTTCTAATGAAGATGTAAACAATGTGGATTTAAGGGAGCTGATTGTGAAACAACAATCGCAATATGTTGCGGCTGAAATAGGTATTGGAACTGATTTCTTTTTACCTTATTTTAAATTCTCCATTGAAGGAAAGATGTCTTACGGTATAAAAAATATCATCGTTAGAGACAATACTATTTTCTCGAATCCAATTGACCGAATGTTGCCCAAAATGTTTATGCTCTCCTTGCATTTTGAAGGTTAAGATTTCTTAAATCATTCTCTTTTTTATTGCTGAAATGCTTATTCTTGTTGGTTGAAATTTAAATCTCAACATGACTGAATTAAGCTGGATCGACTGGGCAGTAATGCTGACCACATTATTTACTATTGTGGCCTATGGCGTTTGGAAAACTCGCGGCAGCAAAAACATCGAGAGTTATTTATTAGGCGACAAAGCGTCCAATTGGTGGACCATCGGCTTGTCAGTAATGGCAACTCAAGCTAGTGCCATCACTTTTCTTTCCACTCCGGGACAGGCTTATATGGAAGGAATGGGGTTTGTTCAATTCTACTTTGGTCTGCCTTTGGCGATGATTATCATCTCCACGGTTTTCATTCCTTTATACTATCGGCTTAAAGTTTATACCGCCTACGAGTTTTTAGAATCTCGATTCGACAATAAAACCAGAGGATTAACAGCCATCTTATTTTTGATTCAAAGAGGCTTAGCGGCAGGAATCACAATTTATGCACCGGCGATTATACTATCTCAAATTGTAGGATGGAGCCTCAACTTTACCATATTTTTCATTGGAATTTTAGTAATCATTTATACTGTCTCCGGCGGAACAAAAGCAGTGAGTCAAACCCACAAGCAACAAATGGGAATCATCTTTTTAGGAATGTTTATCGCATTTGGTATGTTGATTTCTTTTATTGGTGACTCTGTGGATTTTGGACAATCATTAGACATTGCAGGTGCAATGGGAAAACTAAACATTATTGACACTGAGTTTAATCCAGAATCGAAATACAACATTTGGTCTGGTTTAATTGGAGGACTATTCTTACAGCTTTCTTATTTTGGTACTGATCAATCGCAAGTTCAACGCTACTTATCTGGAAGTTCAGTCAAAGAAAGCAGACTAGGTTTAATGTTCAATGGATTGCTAAAAATTCCAATGCAATTTTTTATCCTTTTCGTTGGAGTGATGGTATTTGTATTTTATCAATTCACTGCTCCACCTATTCACTTTAATGAAGCGAACGTAGCAAAAGTGCAACAATCGGAATATGCTGAAGAGTTCAGTCAATTGGAGAACAATTACAATCAACTCATTGAAACCAAAAAACAAGCACAGTTAGATTTTGTTGCAGCCAAAGAAAATGGTGAAACTACAGTTATAAATCGTCAGAAAAATACCATCAATCAACTGCAATCTGAAGCAGATGAAATGCGTGAAGAAAGCAAAGCAATCATCCTTAAAGTTGATGAGAACGCAGAAACCAAAGACGACGATTATATCTTCATCACTTTTGTTATCAACTACCTTCCCATTGGTGTGATTGGATTATTGCTTGCAGTTATCTTTTCAGCAGCCATGTCTTCTACTTCTTCAGAGCTGAATGCTTTGGGATCTACCGCCACAGTAGACATGTATAAACGAAATTTCAAAAAAGAAGGGTCAGACACCCATTATTTAAAAGCATCAAAATTATTAACTGGATTGTTTGGAGTCTTCGCCATTCTATTTGCCACCTTAGCCAGCCTTTTTGAAAATTTAATTGAAGCCGTTAACATTTTAGGCTCTCTATTTTACGGTACTATATTGGGTGTTTTCTTGGTGGCTTTCTTTTTCAAATACATCAAAGGAAATGCAATTTTCATTTCAGCAGTAATCTCTCAGATTCTAATTGGTGTATTGTTTTACCTGAATAGAAGCGGCATTTATGAAATTGGCTATTTATGGTATAACTTAATTGGTCCTGCTTTGGTTATTTTATTTGGATTCTTATTTCAAGTTATTCTACCTAAGAATAAACTAGCCTAAGATAGAGAGCTATAAAACCATACATTATTACTTACTAAGTATAATTCTTCTCAAATAAACTCATTGTTTGTTAGTTGCAAAAATCTACTAGATTTAGTCAAAAAAAATTCTAGTATTTACAAAAAGTGGTTACCATAAAGAATACATTTGGGATTAAGTTCGTTCATTAATTTTTCTTTAATCCTCTGAACTATTTTAGTTGTTCATTAATCTATCATTACTGATATGGCCAAAAAACTTACTGAATTAGAAGCGACTGCAATTTCTGGAAATGACATTAGCTCTTCTTGTTTATACGTTTCAGCATTAGCTATTTTTTATGCGGGGCAATATGCTTGGATTTCACTCTTAATCGTAGCTGCCGTCCTATTTTTATATCGAAAAATTTACGGTGAAGTTGTAGGTGCCCTTCCATTAAATGGCGGAGCTTACAACGCATTACTAAATACAACTCAAAAGTCTACTGCAACCTTAGCTGCTGCTTTGACTGTGCTTTCTTACATGGCCACAGCAGTAATTTCCGGTAGTGAAGCCGTGCAATATGCTCATCAAATTTTTAATTCTATTCCAATCCTTCCCACAACTGTCGGACTGTTATTAGTCTTTATGTCATTGGTTATTTTAGGAATTGGTGAATCATCTAAAGTTGCGGTTGCAATATTTATTTTTCATCTCGTTTCCCTTACCTTATTGTGTGGATTTTGTATTTACTTTTTCTTCACCCATTCTTTTGACACATTGTTTGCCAATTTCAATGCGCCCATGGATGTCAGTATTATGCAGGCTCTCTTTTTTGGTTTTGCTGCAGCAATGCTAGGTATTAGTGGATTTGAGAGTTCGGCTAACTTTGTGGAAGAACAACAACCTGGTGTTTTCCCAAAAACACTGAGAAACATGTGGATTGTCGTCAGTATTTTCAACCCACTTATTGCTTTCTTAGCACTTGCCATATTACCCATTGAAGTAGCCGGAGAGAACCAAGAAGCATTGTTATCCTATATGGGTCAAATTTCTGGTGGAAACTGGTTAGGTGTTCTCATTGGCATTGATGCAGCTTTGGTGCTCAGTGGAGCTGTTCTTACTTCGTTTGTAGGAGTTGGAGGACTAATGGAACGAATGGCATTGGATCGTATTTTACCCAACTACCTGTTGATTAGAAACAAGAAAAAAAGTCCTTACATCATTTTTATTGTCTTTTTCGTGCTTTGTGCCTCGATTCTGGTAGTAACAGGTGGAGATTTAGCAAGTTTGGCTGGAGTGTATACCATTGCATTTCTCTCAGTGATGATACTTTTTAGTTTTGGAAATGTGTTACTGAAACTAAATAGAAAATTTTTACCACGACCAGAAAAAGCAAGTTGGATGGCTATCTTTATAGCTACAAGTGCAGTTTTACTTGCAATAATTGGTAATGTGATACTTAACCCTAGTTATGTTGTCATATTCTTTGAATACTTAATTCCTACATTAATTGTCGTCTACTGTATGCTTTATCGAACAATCATATTAAAAGGAATACTTTCTGTCATTGAATATTTATCTCCAGAAAACAACAGGTTTCTGAGTCGACTAAATAGAATAACTAAGAAGAAATTGGTAGAAATTAGAAGCCAACAATTTGTTTTCTTTACCAATCATGACAACGTAGAAACGTTAAATAAAGTAATGCTCTACATGCGAAAAAATGAACCGACTCGAATTTTAAAAATTGTTGCGGTTATCAATGAAGAAACGGAGAGCATTCGCAAGTTAAAAAATGACATTTATGTGCTTGATCGCGCTTATCCTGATATTCAAATTGATTTTATAGAGGAACCAGGAACATTTGGACCTGAAAAAATCAAAGAATTATCAAAACGCTGGAAAATTCCTGTCAACTTTATGTTCATTGGAGCGCCCGGTGAGCGATTTCCATACAAAGTCAGTCAACTTGGGGAAGTGCGATTGATCATTTAGTTTTCTAGATTTCATCTAGTAAACTACCGCTTATACTTTCTAACCCCCTATTTTTATTAAGATTTCAGTAAATTCGAGCCTCGTAATTTAATTTTCTATTTATGAATAAAATTTATCTTGCTGCTACAGCATTGATCATTGGCTTTTCTACTACTTTAAAAGCACAACAAACAGAGCAAATTTCTCTAGAAGATATCTGGAAAAAGTACAGTTTTAGTCCAAAATATGTAAGCGGATTAACTTCGATGAAAGATGGTTTGCACTATACCACATTAGAACGGTCAAAAGCAGGAACATTTATCGTAAAATACGCGTATAGTTCAGGCAAAGCAGTGGATACAATCATAAAGCCAGGAGTTTTAAAATACGAAAGCGAATCAATTTCAATCGATGATTACAGTTTCAGTGCCGATGAAAAGAAAATGCTCATCGCTACGGATCAAGAAAGTATCTATAGACATTCCTCAAAATCACAGTATTTTGTAGTTGATTTAAATACTAGCGACTTATTGAAGCTAACCGAAGGAAGCAAACAAATGTATGCTACCTTTTCTCCTGCAGCTGATAAAGTCGGTTTTGTAAGAGACAACAACTTATTCTATGTTGACTTAAAAACAAAGAAAGAAACAGCAGTTACCACTGATGGAGAAACAAACAAAATTATTAATGGTGCTTCTGATTGGGTTTATGAAGAAGAGTTGGTGTTGGTAAAAGCTTTCGAATGGGCAAATGATGGAAGTCAGATTGCGTACTATAAATTTGACGAAAGCAATGTAAAGCAATTCAACATGGCCATGTATGGCAGCCTCTACCCTACTGACTATGAATTCAAATACCCTAAAGCTGGAGAAGAAAATTCAAAGGTGAGCATTCATGTCTATCACTTAGAAAACAGTAAAACAGTAGATGTAGAATTGACTAAGTCCTATGAATACATCACTGCCATTCAATGGACGAAATCAGCAAATCAATTGGCGCTATTGTGCAGTAATCGCCATCAAAATGAATTGGACATCAACATCGCCAATACAACAACAGGAAAAGTAAAAACAGCCTATACGGAGACTTCTGACACGTATATAGAAATGCCTTATTTTATTGAGTTCTTAGACGATCAAAAAAGTTACATCGTATTGAGCGAAAGAGACGGTTTCAATCACATTTATCAGCAATTTTTGAATGGAGGAACTATCAATCAAATCACGAAAGGAAACTTTGATATTACAGAACTTTATGGAATCGATGGTAAAAACAAGAAGGCCTATTTCCAATCTGCTGAAGTTTCTCCAATGGAACGACACGTTTATAGTATTGGATTAAATGGAAAATCTAAAAAGAAATTGACTGCTAAAGCAGGGACAAACAATGCGACCTTTAGTAACTCATTTGATTACTTCATCAATTACCACACCGATGCGAACCATCCCTATTACATTACTCTCAATACCAACGATGGTAAAGTAAAACGAGTATTAGAAGACAACAAAGCACTGAATGAGAAGCTAGAAAAATTAGCAATTGCTCCAAAGGAATTCTTTTCGTTCAAAACTTCTGAAGGCATTTCTTTAAATGCATGGATGATTAAGCCAGCCAACTTTGATGCTTCTAAAAAGTATCCAGTATTTTTGACCATTTATGGTGGTCCCGGATCTCAAACAGTTACCGACAGTTGGGGAAGTTCCAATTATTTCTGGCATCAACTATTGGCGCAGCAAGGCTACATTGTAGTATCTGTAGACAATAGAGGAACAGGTGCTAGAGGGGCAGAATTCAAAAAATGCACGTACAAGCAATTGGGAAAATTAGAAGTTCAAGACCAAATTGAAGCTGCGAAACATTTTGCGACTTTACCTTATGTAGATGGCGACAGAATTGGCGTACAAGGTTGGAGCTACGGCGGATTTATGTCTTCTAACCTCCTACTTAAAGGAGCGGATCAGTTTAAAATGGCCATTGCAGTAGCTCCAGTAACCAATTGGAGATTCTACGATTCCATCTACACAGAAAGATACATGCAAACTCCACAAGAAAATCCAGAAGGTTATGACGACAATTCCCCAATCAACCATGTTGGAAAACTAGAAGGCAAGTATTTGTTAGTTCATGGAACAGCAGATGACAATGTACATTACCAAAATACTGCAGAGATGACTACGGCGTTAGTCAATGCAAACAAACAATTCGATCAATTCTCATACCCTGATAAAAACCATGGAATATATGGTGGTAATACACGATTCCACTTGTATACTTTGATGACAAATTTTATCAAAGAGAATTTATAAGAATATCAACAATTAATCAACTAAAGTTAAATTTTACTACTTTAGGACACTTAATCTAAAAAAAGCAGACTACAACATGGAAAAACATGAAGATTTATGGGGACACCCAAAAGGATTATACATCTTATTTTTTACCGAACTATGGGAAAGATTTAGCTATTATGGAATGAGAGCTATATTGGTCTTATTCTTAATTAGCTCGGTACAGGGAGACAATCCAGGTTTTGGATGGGAAGAAAGTGATGCACTGTCCCTTTATGGTACTTATACCATGTTAGTATATGTCATGTCTATTGCCGGTGGTATTATCGCCGACAAATATTTAGGTCAGAAAAAGACGGTAATGTTAGGCGGTATTTTGTTGTGTTTTGGACATGGAATTTTAGCAGTTGAAGCATTGTGGGCATTCTATGCAGGTCTTGGTCTTATTATCTTAGGAGTTGGAGGTTTGAAGCCAAATATTTCTACGATGGTTGGTGGATTATATCCTCCTGGAGACGATAGAAGAGACAAAGGTTTTACTATTTTCTATATCGGTATTAACGTTGGTGCTTTCTTATCAGCACTTGCAGTTGGTTATTTAGGTGAAAACTATGGCTGGCATTATGGTTTCGGTTTAGCCGGAATCGGAATGGTATTGGGTCAAGCAGTATTTGTTTGGGGGCAGAAATTTTTAACAGGAGTCGGAGAAGCGACTAAAGATTTATCTCCTGCTGAAGCTGCGGCAAAAAACAGGCCTTTGACAACTATGGAAATAGACAGAATGAAAGTGATGTTAATCTCTTTCCTTTTAATTATCGTTTTCTGGGGAGCTTTTGAACAAGCCGGTGGTTTAATGAACATCTATACTGCTCAAAAAACAGATTTATACATTGGATTATTAGATTTTACTGTTCCTGCCTCATGGTTTCAATCTGTAAATGCATTCTTTATTATCACTTTAGGTGTGCCGATTGCTGCATTCTGGTACAATTGGAAAAAGAAAGGAAAAGAGTCATCTTCATTATTCAAAATGGCCATTGGTGTAATCATTATGGGTTGGGGATTCCTATTTATGTCCGCTGCAACAGTTCAGTTTGAAGCTCAAGGTGAATCAGCCATGTACTGGTTAGTATTAGCTTATTTATTCCATACTGTTGGTGAGCTATGTGCTTCTCCAGTTGCGCTGTCATTCATTACTAAGTTAGCTCCACTTAAATATGCGTCATTAATGATGGGTGCTTATTTCGCAGCGACAGGATTAGGTAACAAAGTAGCAGGTTTAGTTGGAGAATGGTCTCAATCAGCAGGTGAATTAGAAATCTTTACAGGAATTGCGATCTTCTGTACTATCATTGGTTTATTAGTCATTGCATTACTTAAGCCATTGAAGCGTTTAACACACGGAGCAGAAGAAGGAGCACAACCAGGATCTCCTCTCAAAAACACTGAACAAATTGAAATAAAAGAAGCTTAATAACAAACTCTATTTAAAATGGATATTGCAAAAGGCATAATGATCGTTTCCTGGATATTTGTTATTATCTGGGTTCCAATAATTATTTTCACCAATAGAAAACTGCACCCTAAAGCACTGTTTGTTTGCTTTTTTGCAGAAATGTGGGAACGTTTTTCCTACTACGGGATGCGTACGTTGCTCATCCTCTATATGGTGAAAGAGCTTTTTAATGATATGAGTTTTGCGGATGCAGATGCCAAATCTTTAGGAATTTATGGCTCATATACAGCAATGGCTTATCTATTCCCTGTAATTGGTGGAGTACTAGCGGATAAAGTATTAGGATTTAGGAAAGCCATTCTCTTTGGTGGAGTAATGATGATGATTGGTCACTTTGCATTGGCAATAGAAGGAATGTATTTTCACGGCAACCTCAATCTATTCTTCCTTTCTTTGGCCTTTATCATTGTTGGAAATGGATTTTTTAAGCCAAATATTTCTTCCTTCTTAGGGAATTTTTATGGCTTAAATGACAGTCGTAAAGATGGAGCTTATACCATTTTCTATATGGGAGTAAACATTGGAGCTTTGCTTTCCATTGTAACTTGTGGTTATGTAGGCGAAAGAATCAGCTGGGATTATGGATTTGGGTTAGCAGGAATTGGGATGCTCGTTGGGTTATTGGTTTTCTGGTTGGCTGGACCAAAGGTTTTTGGAAAAAAAGGAATCAATCCCGCAAGTCTAGAAACTTTTCCTGAAATAGACGAAGAGGAAGACATTAAATTATTACATGCATCTTCTGAAGATCGCAATAATCGTTTAGAAGAAGAAGCCGAAGGATTCACTAAAATCGAAGATCCAAAACTGAAGAAGAAGCAATTAATTACCATTTTAGCGGCCATTTTCTTCGTTCCGATTTGCTCCTTATTTTTAAACTTAAGTGATTTAATCACAATTATTTTGGTTGTATTGAGCATTGGAATCTTAGGATACATCATCTTTGATGCAAGAAATGAAGCAAAACCTGTCCAACAAAAACTCTGGGTTGTTGTCGTCTTGTTTTTATTTCACGCGATATTCTGGGCATTGTTTGAACAAGCCGGTGGATCAATTACCTTATTTACTGCACGAAATGTAGATCGAATGGTGTTCGGCTCTGAATTGCCAGCTTCCATCTTTCAGTTTTTTAATTCATTTTTCATCATTTTATTAGCTCCTGCATTTTCATGGATGTGGATAAAGTTGAGAAGCAAAGGAAAAGAGCCCTCTACTCCAATGAAATTTGTTTTAGGACTTTCACAAATTGCAGTTGGTTTTGGAATATTAGTCATTGGTGGAAAGTTCTTTGCTGAAGAAGGCCTTGTACCAGTTATCTTTATTGTATTGATGTATTTCTTTCACACTTCAGGTGAATTAAGTTTATCTCCAGTAGGACTGTCAATGATTACAAAGCTATCTCCTAAGAAAATGGTCGGTTTCATCATGGGAATTTGGTTTTTATCTATTTCGCTTGGAAATAAACTAGGTGGATTGGTTGGAGAATTAACGGCAGTAGAAGGTGGTGGAGACAATCCTACGGCTTTAGAAACATTGAATGCTTATTCAGGCACCTATTTAACTTGGGGAGTATTGGTAGTTGCTGTTGCTTCTGGTATACTGTTTTTGATGGTGCCTACTCTTAGAAAGTGGATGCACGGAATACATTAACCCTATGAAACCCGGAATAAAATACTTCTTCTTTGGATTGCTTATTGGATTCCTAGTCCTCATACTTTTTGTAGTGGCAAAAGGCAATAAAAAGAAGGATATTCCAGAAGCGAATCAGCCCATAGAGAATTTATATTGGCTCGCTGGAGAATGGATTTCCACGGATGAAGATGGCGGAAAAATGATTGAAAATTGGGAAATTACTCCAACCAAAGAATTGGAAGGTTCAGGCTATTACATTAAAGATTCTGATACCTTATTCAAAGAGCAATTAAGCATTAAAACCATTCATAACGCCATTTGCTATATTGCTACAATTGGAAAACAAGGGCCCATATTATTCACTTTAGTGAAAAGAAATGCAGACCAATGGACCTTTCGGAATTCTCGCCACGATTTTCCTCAACGTATCATTTACAATAAGCTAAATGCAGAAAGCTTCACAGTCAAAACAGAAGGCAGATTAATTACAGGGCTCATGGATGGTGAAGACTTTACCTTTGTATCGAAGAAGTAAACCTCAATACTCATGAAAATTTCAGAACAACTAAATCTTGATTTTGGTCAAATTAGTCTTTCAACAGAAGAGATTATTGATTTTGCTGAGAGGTATGATCCATTGGAATTTCATACGAATTTAGACATCGCAAATAAAAGTATATTTAAAGGGCTTATAGCAAGTGGTCCACACATTTTTAATGTATTCTATCGCACCAAATGGATTCCCCTATTTGGAGATACCGTATTGGCAGGAATGGAAATGAATCACTGGAAATTCTTAAAACCTATCTATGCTGATCAACCTATACAATGCATGGTGAAAGTGATCTCACATGACATCAATAAAGAAAAAGGCACGGCAATTGTAAAGTGGCATTACGAGTTTAAAAATACCAAAGGTGAAAATTGTCAGACAGTGGACTTGACAATTCTGCATAAACTTGATTAATTTTATATTATGAGAAAATTACTTCCCTTCCTACTATTGTCCGTAATCTCTATTTCAGGATACTCGCAAAAAGCCGAGAAGATAGAATGGTTAACAATAGAACAAGCCTTTGAAAAGATTCAAAAAGAGCCTAGAAAAATATTAATCGACGTTTATACAGATTGGTGTGGTTGGTGTAAAAGAATGGATGCTGCTACTTTTACTAATCCTGAAATCGTAGACTTTGTATCCAAACATTATTACGCAGTAAAGTTAGATGCTGAGCGTAAAGACACAATTACAGTTGGAAACCAAACGTTCGTAAATGAAAAGCCTGATCAGCGCAGACATCCGCACAACATAGCCATCGCATTAATGAATGGTAAGATGAGTTATCCTACAATTGTCTACCTAGATGAAGGTTTTAATTTGATTCAATCGGTTCCTGGCTATCAAACACCTGAAAACCTTGAACCAATATTGCACTTTTTAGTGACTGATGAATACAAAACCACCCCATGGGAAGAGTATCAGAAAACTTTCAAAAGCAATTTATAGGGCCTTTGGTTCAATTGTAGTGAAATAAAAATCGCAGCATGAAGCATAGCATATCTTTAATTGTACTATTAATTGCTAGTTTCGTTAGTTTTAGTCAGAATCCTACGGATGAATACCTTAAAAAAAACAAACAAGATTTACGACAAAATCCAAGTATCGAAATTAAGGGTGCCAAAATTATTGGTTTTGGAGCATTGCACGGGAGTGCAAAAACGGAATCAACAGAACAATTGATTTTGACTGATTTAATTCAGCATCAAAACCTAAAGTATTACTTTCCCGAAACCGATTACAGTACAGCCCACTACTTCCAGAAATTCATCGATAATGGAGACGAACAACTCTTAGAAGACTTGATCTATCAATACGGAAAACGTGTACCTCAAGAAGGCAGCATAGAGGTGTTCAATAAATGGAAAAGTTGGAGATTGCTATTCAAAGAGCACCATGTACAAATTATTGGAATTGATAAAATTGCTTCTTATAAATATTCTATTAAAGAGATATTGGAATTAACTGGCTCTAAAATTGAGCGTCCTGAATTAGAAGCACTAGAAATCTTACAAGAAAACCCGAACACCAATTGGACGGCGTATTTCGAGACTGAAACGAGGTTAATCATACAGAATTTCATTTCCATTTTCGAACAGAACAAAGCCATTTATTTCAAATCAGTTAATGATACCATTGCTTTTAATCACATTATTAAGAACATCAAATTAACATTTGAAAAGTCAAGTAGAGAGCATACGATTTACAACAATTACAAAACATTAGCAGCTGGATTTGAAAATAAAGAATCATTGCATTTTTTCCGCTTTGGTGTTTTCCATTTAATGAAAAGCAAAATCAATGGTTCCTCCTCATTCTTCAATCAGCTCATTGAGAATAAAGATTACTCCAATTCTGAAGTTATCGTAATTCAAGGCTTTTTAACAAAGAGTGAAGTCTTGTGGGACGCTATCTACGATAAACAAGGAAAATACTCAAGATATACATCAAAGGCAGGGTTTGGCATTTCCGATTATTGGTTAGAATACTATAAAGGGATAAAAAACCTTAAATCAAATCGCATTTCAGACATTACTTTATTCAATTTAAAGAATCAGGAAACTCCCTATTCTTTAAAGGATGATTATCAATTATTGATTTTAGAAAAGCTATTCGGAAAATCCTATTGGAATCCTGAGCCGGGGAAATCGACTGTAGACTATTTTGACTATGCCATTTTAATTTCTGATTCGAAAGCCAATAAACCAATTGAGGAATTGAGGAATTGAAATAATAAATGGCATTTTCAATCGAACTTTATGCTAGTTTGTTGATTTAGTAATTTTCCAATGTTATTATTTTGACTTTTTTATTTGATGTTTAAAATAATTTATTTACTTTGTACCCACATTATATTAAAATCTATTATGAATATTTACGTAGGAAACATTCCTTACAAGTGCACAGAAGACGACTTAGGGAACCTCTTCGCTGAATATGGCGATGTAGTATCAGTTAAAATTATTACTGACAAATTTAGCGGACGATCTAAAGGATTTGGTTTCGTAGAAATGGCTTCAGATGAAGCGGGTACTAAAGCTGTAGAGGCATTAGACAGTTACCTTTTTCTAGAAAGGAACTTGAAAGTGAACGTAGCACATCCAAGAGAAGAGAAATAGGAAAGAAATTAAATTTGAATTGAAAAGGTGATTAGGCAACTAATCACCTTTTTTTATGTCATAAATATAACCCAATAAATCAATAAGAAGGAATTAAAGTTTAACTTTGCGCCCTATTTAAAAATACAATGCAAGACATAAGAAATATTGCGATTATCGCTCACGTTGACCACGGTAAAACTACATTGGTTGATAAATTATTAGCTGCCGGAAAACTTTTTCAAGAACATGAGAAGGTTGGAGAATTAATTATGGATAACAACGACCTTGAGCGTGAAAGAGGAATTACGATTCTTTCAAAAAACGTTTCCATGATTTATAAAGACGTTAAAATTAACGTAATTGACACTCCTGGTCACGCCGATTTTGGTGGTGAAGTGGAGCGTGTTTTAAACATGGCAGATGGTGTTTTACTTTTAGTAGATGCCTTCGAAGGTCCAATGCCTCAAACACGATTTGTATTGGGAAAAGCAATTGCAATGGGTCTTAAACCAATTGTTGTTATTAATAAAGTAGATAAACCAAACTGTACTCCTGACTTGGTTCACGAAGCAGTATTTGACCTTATGTTCCAATTGGACGCTACAGAAGAGCAGTTAGACTTCCCTTCCGTTTATGGTTCTGCTAAAGAAGAATGGTTCTCTTTGGATTGGAAAGACAAAACAGATAGTATTACTCCTTTATTGGATTCTATTTTAGAGCATATCCCTGCTTATAAAGTACCAGAAGGAAATACTCAATTGTTGATTACTTCACTAGATTACTCTAACTATACCGGTCGTATTGCGATTGGTCGGTTGAAAAGAGGAGTATTGAAAGAAGGAATGACCGTTGCTTTGATAAAAAGAGACGGTAAATCAACTAAAGTCAAAATCAAAGAATTATACACCTTTGTTGGACTTGGAAAAGTACGAGTTGAAGAAATTCAAGCCGGTGATATTGCAGCAATAGTTGGACTAGAAGGTTTTGAAATTGGCGATGTACTTGCTGATGCAGAAAATCCTGAAGCTTTAGATAGTATTGCTATTGATGAGCCTACAATGAGTATGTTGTTTACTATTAACGATTCTCCATTTTTTGGAAAAGAAGGTAAATTGGTAACATCACGTCACATTAAAGAGCGTTTAGATAAAGAATTAGAGAAAAACTTAGCGTTAAGAGTTGAGCCAGGTGCAACTGCTGAATCATTTATGGTTTTTGGTAGAGGTGTACTTCACTTGTCTGTTTTGATTGAAACAATGCGTCGTGAAGGATATGAGCTACAAGTAGGTCAACCACGTGTAATCATTAAAGAAATTGACGGTGTTAAATGTGAGCCAGTTGAAGAGTTAACGATCGACTTACCAGAGGATGTTTCAGGTAGAGCGGTTGAAATTGTTACAAAACGAAAAGGCGAAATGTTATCAATGGTTCCTAAAGGCGAACGTATGGTTTTAGAGTTCGAAATTCCTTCTCGAGGAATTATCGGAATGAGAAACCAATTGATGACTGCTACAGCTGGAGAAGCTATTATGTCGCACCGATTTAAAGAATATCAGCCGTATAAAGGAGAAATCCAAGGTCGTATCAATGGTTCTATGATTGTTTTAGAAGCAGGAAATACATTTGCCTATGCCATGAACAAATTGCAAGATAGAGGTAAGTTCTTTATTGAGCCAGGTGAAGATGTTTATTCAGGTCAAGTTATTGGTGAAAACTCTAGAGATGGAGACTTAGTAATCAATGTAACTAAAGCGAAGAAAATGTCAAACATGCGTTCTTCAGGTGCGGATGATAAAGTAAGATTAGCGCCTCCGATCAAGTTTAGTTTGGAAGAAGCGTTAGAATACATTCAAAATGATGAATATGTTGAGTTGACTCCAAAATCAATTCGTTTACGTAAAATCTACTTGAACGAAACCGATAGAAAGAGAAACTCTAAAAATTAAGAGAATTTTAAAATCAAAAAATCCTGCACTGAAATTCAATGCAGGATTTTTTTTGACCCTATATTTCTAATTTTTATCTAAATCAATCACCATCATTATCATTAATGGTCAATGTTACCGATAACTGACTGGAAAACTCCACTTTCAACAACACCAACAAATCTTTGGTTGCCTTGTAAATGGCTTCCACTTCTTGAGGTTGAGTATAAATTATTGTCTTCAATGGCGTATTTGTAGCATCTAGTAAATCATTCAATACGTTTAATTCTGCCCTTATCTGATTCGATAAATCCTCATTTCTAGTAATTCCATTTAAATAATCACTCAAGCTTTTACCGCTAAGAGAAGTATTTCCAAATATTACTGCTTCCAATGAAATTACATTAGAACGAATCGCAGCAATTGAAGCTCCACTTCTATAAAATTCCAATAATGTCGAATCGGGAGAGGAGCCTGTGGTTTTACCCGATGGTTTTCCAACCTTAGCCCCTAATACTTTTTCATTCAACGCTACCATTTCATTTACCAATTGATTCAAACTACTCACCAACGAACTTCCATCCTTTGAATAGAAAGCAGGAACATATTGTCTCCACTCTTCTGTCAATTGTTTTGAATCTGAATTCAATTGCTGCAATGCAGCAACTAAATAATCTATTCGCCTTGAGTTAGAAAATAGCTGTAACACAGAATCCACTGATTGCGCTTCATCAAACAACAAATATTCAATTGCAGCATATCCTTTTGAGCTTGAACCCTTTTTATCGATATATTCAACGGTTATGGAATCAGTTCCATTAATGGAGTTTGAAATAAAAGTGGTTTGAGCAGGCCAAGTATGAATTTTCTGATATAGAAAATTATACTTTATATCACCGATATTGTATAATTCACATCGCTTCCACAAGTCAATCGTTGACTTAAATTGCTTTCGCAATTCTATCAAGTTCGCTTTAGTTGACTTAACACTGAACTGCTCAGTGATTGCCAACAAAGAATCTACAGCAATATCGTGAGATTCAAAAGCGGGTATAATAACATCTTCAGCTGTAAATTTTAATACTTCAACTCGAGAAATAGTAGACTCCGACACTACTTCTGGGCTGGGCTCCTTCTTACAAGCTTGAAAGCTAATTAACAAACAGCAAAATCCCAACAATACTACACCAACTTTATTCATTACAAACTCTTTAAAAATAATAGCAATTGATTTCTACTGCCCTCATCTAGTTGCAAAAATTCATCTTTACTTTTCTGCGCCTCACCACCGTGCCACAAAATTGCATCTTCAATCGATTTCGCTCGTCCATCGTGCATTAAATTTGAATGCCCATTGACGGTTTCGATTAACCCAATTCCCCAAAGTGGTTGTGTCCTCCACTCTTGTCCATCCGCTAGATAATCTTGGTATCCATCTGCTAAATCAGGTCCCATATCATGTAACAGAAAATCCGAATAAGGAAATATTTTTTGATCTCTAAAGTGAGTAGCGACGCCAAACGAAGTCGTTGTAAAAGAAGAAACATGGCAAGCTCCACATTCTAATTGATTGAAAATTTGCTTCCCTAATAATACCGCTTGTTCGTCATGGTTTCGACGACCTGGTACCGCTAGGTTTCTACTGTATAAAACTACATTATCAAAATTTGCAGTAGTTATTTCTGGACTTCCTCCATTGGGTGCATTTCCACAATCCAATTGAGGAGAGGGACAATTTTCAAAAGGAAAAATGGAGGTAGTAATCCCCATATCTCCCGAGAATGCACCTGCTACCTGTTGACGAACTGATGGTTGATTAGCCTTCCATCCAAAGCGACCTAACTTAGTTCCGGCTGCTTCTGCATCCCAAACAAAATTTGCTTTCCCTGAGATCCCGTCACCGTCTGCATCAAATTCATCTGCGTGTGCTAATATCGATGCTTCATCAATAGCTTCTATTAATCCCATACCAATCATTTGCTGTGCAATACGCGGAGATAAATGAGTCGACGCATCTACAGCACCAAAATTTGTATTCGTTATACGATAAATAGGTTGATCCAATTCATAGGCTTTCCCATTGGCAAAAGATCCGTATATTTTCTGATAAGTAATTCCGATTTCTCCCTCTTCCTTAACACCTAAAATAGCTTTATCTTGCAGTTGAGATCCATATGTAGGATGTGGCATCGGCCCTCCATTTTGGTCTTGTCCATCAACGCTCATTCGGATTAACAAACCGGTTGATTTCTCACCTTCGAAATAAGGAACACGGCCTCTTCCATCTTTAAAATGACAACTAGAGCATAAAAATGCGTTAAAAGTTGGCCCTACTCCATCTCTAGCGGTAGTGGATGCTGGAGCGCTTACCCAACTCTGATTAAAGAATGAGTTCCCAACAAAAAATAAAAGCTCATCATTTCCTGACAAGCCCGGAGATTGAAAACTAAACGCGTTAGGAGACAAATCAAAAACTGTGTTGTCATGTCCTCCTGAAAAAGCTTCTCCTTTTTCAGGTTGAAGTGCAGGAGAAATGATCTCATCTTTATTGGACTCCGACTTACAAGATTGAAAAGTTATACTCAGTAGAATTGCTAAAAAGTAGATAGGAGTTGTAATTGATCTTTTTAGTTTTAGTTTCATACTCACTTACAAATACGAGAAAAACCATTGTAGCAATCCTCGCAACAATAGTTCTTCAACAAATTATTAATCACTCTTATTAATCTGGCAAATCAGTACTAATTGAAACCCCTAAGCTTGTCGCAACTTCTGAAATCTTATCTCCTTGACTTTGCAATGCTCTAACAGCATTCATGATTGGTCCATTTCCACCAATTGACTCTTGCGTTAATGCATGATCAAATGGAACTGGGATAGCAGTTGTTGTTGTGATAGTTAATGCAGATAAATCATCCATTTCTTTCGCAACAGTTGGATTAATCTTCAAAATTAAATTCTGAATGGACTCTCCAGAAACGACTGACCCATCTACCTTTTTATAAGACCCAGTATATACATTTCTAATTCCTTGTGCATTTAAGATAATATCTCTGTGTGTATTATCACTAAAACAAGAATGCTCATCTTCCTGATCTTGATTATTCAACGCTACAAAAACTCGCTCTCCTGCTAACTCTGATTTACTTAAAGTACCTAAAGCAGTAAGTATATTTTTTAAAGCTATTGAGTGTGGCAATGCCATGAAGTCAGCTCTATAGTTTGAAGATGAGTTTGGCTCCCATGCTTGAACCATTTTATCCAAATCATCTAACAAAATCTCTGCTGAAATTTTTAAGTATTCTGCACGTCTCACTTGGTTAGTAGCAGTTCCACCAACTGTTAAATAATCAGTAAAAGGACGATTTCCAGGAGTCATTAATGCCGTATTTGCGTCATCTTGTCCCCATAATAAAAATTCTATTGCATGATATCCAATAGAAATATTTTTCTCACTTCCATTTTCATTAGCTCCTTCAAGAACTGTAGTAGAAATACTAGGGTAATTGATAACATCGTTTATAATTCCTGATGATTGAGCACCAGAAATATAATCTACATAACCTTCATCAAGTGGCCATGCATTCAATGCTCCTTCAGGACCATCAACATCATCGATTGGCCCATTCGCAAAACGAAAAGCTTCCGTTTGTCCATAAGGCTCACGAGCTTCTAACCATTTTTGTTTACAAGCTTCAAATCCGGCTGAAGTTGGATTGGTATTAAATGCAGTGATTGCATCTTTAAGTTCAACTGCTTTATTGTATGAATCCAGATAAGCGGCATACACTAAATTTGCATAGTTCTCAGTAAGGGCTTCCTTTTCTGTAGCATATTGATCAGTCGATGCAATTGGTTCTATTCTATCATCATCGTCTTTACAACTATTAAAACTAACTGCTAAAACAATTGTAAATGCAAAAAGGGTAGTTGATCTAAATGGGTATAAGTTCATTGGGTAAATTTTAATTCGCCACAAATTTATACCCGATTCTAATCGATATAAATACCCTCATGATGGTAGATTGGCTCAAATAGCATACCCTCTTCGTGGTATTTTTCACCAATTACTATTATAAAACCGATAACAGAACTACCAATTAGGTTGATAAAGTAACCACACACCACCTCGCTGATTGATCCACCTAGAGTCATATTCTTTTGTAAAAGAAGTGATGTCCTGCTCGTATCCATATCGAAGCCCTACTCCAATCAATTCATTGATCTGATAGCCCAAACTAGCATTGAATTGGTAGCTATAAACCATGGTATTAAATTGACCAGATTCACTAAAATCTTTGGTTGTTTGTAAATCAGTTGAAATATATGCTCCTTGTTGGTCGAATAAATAATTGGCTACAAAAGCCCCTCTCACTTCTGCCATCCAATTGCCTTGCTTTTTATTAAATCCAATAAAAATTGGAACTTGTATTCTTCTGAATGTATTGGTTCGATATAAATAATCTTCAACTAAAGTAAAAGTGGGTGTTTGTGTTTCATTGATCTGCTTTTCTATTAGCAATACCGGATTGCCATTACTCATAAAATTCGAATTCACCACACGGTAAGTCGTATCATATGAAATATCAAAACCAAGCTCCTCTCGATTCATTTTATAACGCACCTTTTCAGTTTGAACAACATAATGCACACCGGCTCCAAAAGTCAAGAATCGATAAGGACGAATTAAATTCACTCCAATTTGAGTATTCTTTCCTGACACTTCGCTGTTGGCTTTAAAGTCAATCAATTTAGAATCATCACCAGATAATTTCTTCTCCGTTTGGAAAGATTGCATGGCAACTAACTCTAACATGAAAGCTTGTTTAGTTAATGGACGTTTGAATATTCGATCATCGTTGGCAGCCTTTGGCATTAAATACCCATTAGAACGGCTTCCTATAAGGCTCCAATCCATTGGCTGTGGCTTCATCAGTGAAACAAAATTAAACTTGCTCTCAAATTCAAATGAACGTATTGACTCCCCATTCAAAATAGATGACTCCGAATTTGTATTATTTTTAGGTTCAGCACCTTGAGCATATTGATCTGTCAAACTTGTTTCAACTTTAGAAATAGCAGTTTTTTGTGGAGCTTTTTTAACTACCTTTTTGTCAGTGACTATAGAGGTCGGTTCTTTAATAAATTGATTTATGCTAGTTGAAGAGAATTCCTTAGATGATTTATTCTCTCTTTTTATTGTTTCTAGTTTAGTATGCTCAGGAATAGATTTATTAGAAGTAATAACAGGCGTCGATTCTTGATTTAACAATTCCTGTGTGGCGATTTGATTAGAAATTGGCTCACTTTCTATTGCTTTAGTTTGAATTTGATTTGATGCTGCGCCTATATTATTATCAATCAAAGTAAGTTTAGAGTCTACCATATCTCTCGAAGAAATAGGTCGAACGGTATCCGTAGAAATTGTTGCGCTCATCAACAGCACAAATGCCAATGCGAGACCATTTAAGCTAAAATACCAAGGACTCTTGCGACTTGGCGATTTAGGTAATTGAGATTCTACCGCTGACCATAAACTATTATCCACCGGATAATCTTTATGAATCCCATTTCGGAAAATCTCATCTATATTATTTTCTTCTTTCATCACGATACTTTTTCGTTATACACTGTAAGCATGGCTACTAATTTTTTTCTGGCTTCTCCCAAATGCCATTTAGAAGTACTTTCACTCATTTCAAGCAACTCAGCTATTTCTCTATGTTTAAAGCCGTCTATTGCATATAAATTAAACACTTTTGCTGTCATTGCTGGCAGAAGTTGAATCATTTCCAACAAGTACTCGGAATCCATTTCTGCTTCTTTTTCATGAATAGAAGTCGGGTGATTTGATAGTCCAACATCTTCAAGGAAGCCCAACTTTTCGCGTTCTCGTTTTTCTTTTCTATACTCATCAATCAAGTGATTCACCGCAATACGCTTCATCCAAGGAATAAATGCATCTTCATTTCTGAAATCATTTAAGTGATCTAATATTTTGAGAAAAATAGCATTTAGGCTTGCTCCTGCGGTGTCGTAATCGTTTTTGTATCGGACACAGATATTCATAAGGTATGAAAATACCTCATTATACAGTTGATTTTGAGCCAACCTCTTCTGCTTGCGGCAGTCGTCAAGAAGCGCCTTCTCTATTTTCATAGAACAACCCTAGGGGTTAATATTTGCTATTGTTTGATGATTTTTCGTGTTATAAATTCCTTTCCATTACTAATTCTTAAGAAATACATTCCTTTTTCAAGTTGCTGTAGATCAACCTTATTTCTAATTGAATTAAATGCCCCTTCGCCTTTCAACGAACCATCAATTCCTAGTATAGAATAAGTCGTATTATTTACAATTGAATTAAAATCGATCTGAATAAAATCAAACGTAGGGTTTGGATAAATTTTTAAATCATCCAATTGAACTTGTTCTTGTATACCAATGAATCCTCCATTTAATACTTTAAGTTTAAAACCGCCTGATTTCAAAATATTCCCTGAACTATCCAATCCAACTGAATCACAGTAAGTAGAAGTGCAATTCATACTAACATCACTTACGGTTAAACAAATTTTGTAGGCCTTATTCTCAGAATATTGATGCGTTGGAGTGCGACCTGTGGAGGTAGTTCCATCTCCAAAATCCCAAAAATATTGATGAGATGGTACATTAGAAGATTCATTAACCAAAAACAATGTACCTGCTACTGTGGTATCAATCGCTATGAGATACTTTGCGACACATGATGATAAAATCGTTATTGTGATTGACTGACTGGAAGTGTCAGAACAATTGGTTGAATCATTATAAATAATTTGCTGAATCGCATATGTTCCACTGTTCTGATAAAAGTGCATAGGATTTTCTAACGCAGAAGAATCTCCATCACCAAAATAATAAACCAATCGATTAAAATTAGTGGCAGTATTTTGTATCTGAACAGTATCCCCATATTGGCTAAAAGTAAACCCTGAAGCACAATCAACCAACACTTGAATCGTATCACAAAATACATCCGAACAGTGTCCTTGATTGGTCACTGTTTGACAAACTACATAAGTGCCAGACTGTCCATAAATGTGTGTTGGATTTTCCAAGTTTGAAGAATTTCCATCTCCAAAATCATAAGAAATGGAGGTAAAAGGGGGGCTAGTATTTTGGAAGGTGATTGTATCTTGGTTGGCTGTATATAAAAATCCTGCTTTACACTTAGGAGAAATATTTATGACTATTGAATCGTAAAATATATCCGAACAATAAGAAACAGTATCAACCATATATAAAGATACATTGTAGATTCCACTTGCAGTATAATTATGAGTTGGACTCACGACATAACTTGAGTCACCATCTCCAAAATCCCAACGAAAAAAAGTAGAAAATGTGTTAGGCTGCGAAAGATTATAAAATTGAGCGACTCCATTAGTGTCTGATTGGCTGATAAAAGATGCATTACAATAATTAACATACACAGTGTCCGAATAAGTGCAATAAATTCCATTGCCACGCGCTGTCAATTGAACGATATAAATTCCGCTACCGGGAAAATAATGTGTAGGATTAATAGTTGTATCAATTGGACTGCCGTCTCCAAAATTCCATTGATAATTTAAACCATTTAAAGGGGATGTTAAGTTCGTAAACCAAACTCCACCCAAAGTATCAAATACTTGATAGGAATAATCGGCAATACATGCGCTTTTTACAGTCACTTGTTTCCAAATTGTATCCGTACAATTTGTTGAATCCAGAATTGATAAGCTTACGAAATAGGTTCCAGGAAAATTATATGTATGAGATGGATTGGGAATTGAATCAAAAGATCCATCACCAAAAGTCCAAGAATAAGAAGGATTTATAGTCGAACTGAATGAGGAATCCAAAAATTGAACGGTTAAGTTCTGGCTCCAAAAATTAAAATCAGCATGACAATTTTGTGCACTCAAATGAGCACCTCCAAAACCTATGAATATAAAAAGAAAGACAATTAATCGTTTCATGCAAAAAAGACGAAATATAGAAAGAAATGGTTGGGTAAAAAAAGGGCTAAAGAAAAACATTCTTTAGCCCTTTTATGAAATTCAGTAGCAACCTTTATTTCGTTTTTATAAACTTCTGTGTTTTTTGAGATTTTCCATCATTTAATGAAATGATATACAATCCATTTTCAAGATTTGAGATATCAAATTGCTCAATATTTCCTGAAGTAGTATTATTACGTTCAACAACTACTCTTCCTGAAATATCCATGATTCTAATTTCAACTTTAGCAGAAATTGCTCTTAAGTCAACAGAAATGTTATTTACTGCTGGATTTGGATAAACAGTTACTTTTTCAAGAGATGCATTTTTCTCGATACTTACTAAAGTTGGATCTTTAACAGTGATAGAGAAGCCTGCAGCAGATTTTAAATTACCCAAAGAATCCATTCCTACTGTATCACAGAAAGTTGATGTGCAATTCACAATTGTATCTAGTATTGTTAAACAAACTACATAAGAACCGAAACTAGCATACTGGTGAGAAGGTGTTCTTCCTGAACCAAAGTTTCCATCACCAAAATCCCATGTATAAATGTGAGAGCTTAAGTTAGATGAAGTATTGTACAAAAATACACTGAACTGAGAAGCAGTATCTTTTACGATTGTATAACTAGCATTACATCCTGTTGGAGGAGTAGATGCAATCACCACACTATCTGTATATGTTGAGATACAGTTAATCAATGAATCATCTGTAGTCAAAGTAATTTGATACACTCCTGAAGAGGCATAAGTGTGAGTCGGATTTGCTACTGAACTTGAATT